>NZ_JBEZLA010000031.1:0-86224 GCF_040651925.1 Streptomyces sp. NPDC048349
GCCACCGCGGACGGCGGCGCCTCGTCCAGGTCCGACCCGGACAGCGGCGGTGCGAACACGGTCGCGGGCAGCGGTACGGACGCATCGTCCGCCCCGGGGTTCACATCGGTCCCGGCCCACGGCGTGGAACCGGCCGGCACCCCGTCGTTGGCGGTCGGCTCGTACGGGATCTCACCCCCGCGCCGCAGCGGCACCGCGTCCACGGGCGCCGCGGGCGCAGCGGCCCGAACGGGCTCGGGCGCCGCGGCCGGCTCGGCTCCGACCACGTCCACGGGAGCGGGAGCCCCGACCGGATCCGGAACGGGAGCCCGAGCCGGAGCCGGGGAAGGAGCCGGCGAAGGTGCCGGAGCGGCCGGGGCCGCCGCGGGCGGGATCCCCGCCCGGTCCGCGGCCTCCTGCAGCCACTCCGGCGGGCTCAGCATGAACGACGTCTGCTCGGAGTCGATCCGCGGCGGCGGAACCGAAGCCTCCGCAGGCGTAGCCGCAGCCGCGGCCCCGTACTCCTCCTCGTACCGGCGGATCACCTCACCCACCGGCAGGCCCGGCCACAGCGTCACCTCCCCGCTGTCCCGCGCGATGACCAGCCGCTGCCGGCCGCCACCCGAGACGGGACCGGCCGCGCGGTCCTCGGCCCACACGACGAACCCGAGCCCGAACTCCCGTACGCGCACCTCGCGGTGCTGGTACGCGGGCACGTCGCCGTTGATCCATTCCTCGGCGCGCTCCTGCGCCTGCGCGAACGTCACCACCGCGCCATCACCCCTCATCCGAACCGGCACGGGCACCGGGCCCCGCCACGGGAACCGAGCGTGCGAATCCGCCGTCCACCATCAGACCGGCCACCGTCTCCAGTTCCGGCGGGTTGCCCGCCAGCCTCTCCAGAAAGGCGTCGAAATCACCGCCGCACGGCAGCAACAGCCGCTCCACGCGCTCCTGCACGGACCAGCCGTCCTGATCGCGCGCATCGTCGTACGGGGAGAACCACACCGAACCGATGCCCTCGCCCTTCACCTTCAGGGCGAGCAGTCCGCCCTGCACGAAGGCCACGCACAGGTAGTCCTTCGTCAGGTGGTCCCGCAGGCACTTGTTGACGTAGACGAGGTCGTTGACCGCCGCCTCCTCGCGCACCGTGAAGAACGGCTGGTCCACCAGCAGTCCGAGGTCCACGTCCAGCCCGGCGCCGACCGGCGCGCAACCGCCCGCCGCCTTGAGGAAGGAGCGGTACGCCTCCGGCAGCCGGTAGCCGAGATCCTCCTCGACCCCCTGCACCTGCTCCTCGGAGACCGACACCACGGACTTCGGCAGGCCCATGTGCGCCGGGCGCACCTCCTGCAGCGGCCGCGTCCCGCGCTTGGCGTGGTCCACCGGCGCCGTCGCCAGTCCCGCGTGGTGCCGCAGCAGCGCCTTCACCTCGACCGGGACCAGCTCCATGCGCCGCGTGCCCGCGACGTGGTGCCAGGTCCAGCCGTGCGGGGTCGCCACCGGGCCCACCGTGTCCCACAGCTCGTGCCCGGCCGCCCGCATCGCCGCGTTCGCGGAAACGTAGTCCGTCAGCCGCAGCTCGTCCACGCCGAAGCCCTCCGGCGGCTCTGCGATCTCCACCGCCGCGCGCGCGTACGCGGAGAAGTCCGGATGCCCGTTGCCGTCCATCCGCACTCCGTGGGGATGCCGAGCGGCCCGGACCGGGTCCGGGAAATGCACGACCTGCCCCGAATAAGCGGCGTTGGGTGGCGCGGCCTGCTGCCCGAGCCGACCTGTCGTCATGGCGGTAGCCCCCTGCTGGATCTGGCTGGTTCACCACAGCCTATGCGCTGGGGCAAGGGGCTCACCCGCGCGCGACCCGGACGCCCGGCCGTCGGCCGGGAACATCCGAATTGATACGAATATTCGACCCCGCTTCCGCATGACAGATGACATTTGGCAGGCTGTCCCCGCAGCACGGGGGCGTGCGCGACAGCGGCCACCACCGCCGCCACGGGAGGGAAAGCACGACCATGCAGAACACGGCAACACGCACGAATCCGGGCGACGCCACCCCGCACGACGCGGGTACCGCGGGTAGCCCGGGCGGCGGCCCGCAAAGCGCCGGACCGTCAGGAGCCGTTCCCGAAACGGGCGGCCCCGCCGGCGACCCCCGCCTGCGCTGGAGCAGCACCGGCGGCCGCCCCGCCGTACCCGTCCTGCGCTTCCGCCGCGACGGCATCCTCCCCACCGTCGCCGCCGCCCTGTCCGTACGCGGTGAAACCCTCACCGGCACAGCCGGGAAGGCCGACCAGCCACCCGTACTCCACCCCCTCGTACAGGACTTCCTCGACACGCTCACCAGCGGTCAGCGCGAACGTTTCACCGGCCGATGTCCGGAGGCGATCCTGCTCTCCCGCCACCTCGCCGCCGTCGAAGGCGCCCGCTCCCGGCGCGCCTCCCGCAAGCCGCTGTCCCCGAGCGAAGCCCGCCGCTCCCTCAAACACGCGAAGATCACCGCCCGCCGCATCCGCGAGGACGGCGACCCCCTCCACGGCAGCTACGCGCCGCCCTGCCGGTCCTGTGACGCACTCCTCGCCCACTTCGGCGTACGCCCCGTCGACCTCACCCCCTCCGAGTAGCCATGACCACCGCCTCCGCCTCCTACGACCGCTCCTCGGCGACCCGCTTCCCCGCCGCCGTGGACTCCGCCCTGCGCACCGCCGGCTGGGAACCGGGCCGCTGGGACATCAAGCAGGCCGAGTTCTGGGCCGACGCGCTCCGCGACCACACCACCCCCGCCGGACACCAGCACACCGTGTTCCCCGCCGCCGTCGAGGCCTGGGCCGAGTTCGGCGGACTCACGGTCGGCGCCCCCGGGCCGGGCCGGCAGATAGCGCCCGTGACGGTCCGGCTCGACCCGCTGACCGGCCTGCACCTGGCACGCACCTTCGCCGACCTGGGCCGCGCCCTGTCGACGCAGCTCTGCCCCCTGGGCGTCGAGGCCGACGGGGGCTCCCACCTCGCCCTCGACCGCGAGGGCCGCGTCTACGGCATCGACCACACCGGCGACTGGTACCTCGGCGCGGGCATCGACGAAGCCCTGACCCTGCTCCTCACCGGCCTCCAGCCGACCCGCCTGACCACCGGCTGACGGGGCCAAGGGCCCCCGGGCCCCGACACCCGACCCCCAACACCCGGCCTCCCGGGCTAACCGGCGGGGAGCACCGCCGACACCTTGAAGCCGCCCTCGTCGGTCGGCCCGGACACGAACACCCCACCCAGCCCCAACACCCGCTCCCGCATCCCGACCAGCCCGTTGCCCCCGCTCGGCAGGCCGGGCTCGGCGGCCTTCCCGTCACAGGGCCCGTTCTCCACCTGCATGGCCACCTCCCCGTCCCGGTGCGCCAGGCGGACGGTCACCCGCGCGCCGGGAGCGTGCTTGTGACAATTGGTGAGCGCCTCCTGCACCACCCGGTACGCCGTCTGCTCCACCTCCGCCGCATACGCGGCCCCCGCCCCGTGCACCACCATCTCCACGACCATCCCCGCCGCCTTCGACTGCCCCACCAACGCCTCCAGCTCATCGAGCGAGGGACCCTCGTCAAAACTCCCGGCCAACGCCACCGACACCTGCTGCGCCTGCACCTGCGCCTGGCGCACCGGCTTCTCGGCCGCCCGCAGCACGCCCAGCATCTCCCGCAACTCGGTCAACGCCTGCCGACCCATGTCCCCCACCAGCGCCGCGTTCCTCGCGGCCCGCGCCGGATCCTTGGCCGCTATGGCCTCCAGCGCGGCCGCATGCACCACCATCAGCGACACCCGGTGCGCCACCACGTCGTGCATCTCCCGCGCGATCCGCGTCCGCTCCTCCGTACGCGCCCACTCCGCCCGCTCCTCGGCCCGGTCCGCCAGCAGCGACAACTCCCGCTCGAGGGAGTCCGCCCGCTCCTGAAGGCTCTCCATCAACCGCCGCCGCGCCCCGATGTACAGCCCGAACAGCACCGGCGGCACGGTCAGCGCCACCGCGACGAACCCGGACAGCGAGACCACGAGCAGGGGATCGGCCTCGACGTCCCCCCTGGTCCGCAGGTACATCACCACGAAGGTGGCGGCCAGCGTCATCGAAGCCAGGGTGGCGATGATCCGCCGGGGCACCGCGGAGGAGGCCAGCGTGTACAGGCCCACCACCCCGAGCAGGAACCCCATCGCGGCGGGCGCCACGGCGATCCCCACCAGCACCACGGCGACCGGCCACCGCCTCCGCAGCACCAGGCCGGCCCCCACAGCGAACCCGAACAGCACGCCGGCGACGACCGGCACCTCCGCCTCTCCGGCGAAGGTCACGCCCTCCCACGCGCACTCGACCGCGGACACCCCGCCGAGCCCCACGTCCACCACGGCATCCCGCCGCCGCGCCCACCACAACGGCGG
The DNA here is from genome assembly GCF_040651925.1 of Streptomyces sp. NPDC048349. Classification (NCBI taxonomy): domain Bacteria; kingdom Bacillati; phylum Actinomycetota; class Actinomycetes; order Kitasatosporales; family Streptomycetaceae; genus Streptomyces; species Streptomyces sp. NPDC048349. The sequence goes on from NZ_JBEZLA010000031.1 coordinate 4,396, forward strand.
CCCAGCGCGGCCTTCCCCATCCCCCGTACTGGTCATGCCGACCAGCGTACGCAGCGCCCCCTGCACACGGTCGAACGAAAATCCCGAGAACCGCCAGTAATCGCACGTACGACGGAAACGTCCGCTGACCGAGACCTGAATCCCGCATTCCGGACGACATTGGCGTCATGACCGACATCCGACGTCGCCCCGGCGACGGCACCGGCGGCCTCCGCAGCGGAACCGCGACCTTCGAATCCCTCCGCGAGCAGGCGGTGGCCCTGCGCCGGGAGGGCCTCAGCCGCCGGGACATCCGTGACCGCCTGGCCATCCACAACAACGACATCCTCAACCGCCTCCTGGAGGGCGAGCCGCCACCGGAATGGACGAAGCGGCCGAACGCGAAGGACGACCTCCGCGCCAAGGCCCGCGAGCTGCGCCTCCAGGGCATGACCTACGACCAGATCCAGCTCGAGCTCGGCTGCTCGAAGAGCTCGATCTCCCTCTGGGTCCGCGACCTCCCGAAGCCGGAACCCCGCTACACGGAGGAGGAACACAGGGCCCTCATGAACGCTGGCCTGAGGCGGCTGCGGCAGTCCCAGGCCGACGCCCGCCAGGCAACCAGGGCAGCCGCCGAGGCGGAGGTCGGCACCCTCACCGAACGCGAACTGTTCCTCGTGGGCATCGGCCTCTATTGGGCGGAGGGCCAGAAGAGCAAGCCATACGCCCGTCGCGAGCGAGTGATCTTCGTCAACAGCGACCCCGGCATGGTCCAGGTCTTCTTGGCCTGGCTCGACCTCCTCGGAATCGAGCCGGAGCGCATCCGGTATCGCGTGATGATCCACGAGTCGGCCGATGTCGTGGGCGCCGAGCGCTACTGGGCTGACCAGGTACAAGTGGATCACGCCCACCTGCAACGGACGACCCTCAAGAAGCACAATCCGAAGACAGTCCGCAAGAACGTGGGCGAGAACTACAGGGGTTGCCTGGTCGTCGGCGTGCTGGACAGCGCCGAGCTCTACTGCCGCATCGAAGGGTGGTGGTCGAGCATGGCAGTGGAGGCGCGCGACAGAAACGCGTAGGCTGGCGGCGGCCATTCCCGGGTTGCTCTGTCGGCAGGGGCGACCAGACTTTGAATCTGGGTACGACGCAGGTTCGACTCCTGCCCCGGGAGCCAGCAGGTTCGGGTCCTGACCTCCATGGTCGGGACCCGGCCTCGTTTCGGCCCCTTAACGCCCCGGTATCCTTCACGGGTCCACCCCCGAAGCCGAAGGGCATCCCCGTGAGCGCCAACCGCCCGGCAGCCGTCGTCGTACTCGCAGCGGGTGAAGGCACCCGCATGAAGTCGGCCACTCCCAAGGTCCTGCACGAGATCTGCGGGCGGTCGCTCGTCGGTCACGTGGTCGCCGCCTCCCGCGAGCTGGACCCCGCCCACCTCGTCGTGGTCGTCGGACACGCCCGGGAGCAGGTCACCGCGCACCTCGCCGGCATCGACGCCGGGGTCCGCACCGCCGTCCAGTACGAGCAGAACGGCACCGGGCACGCCGTCCGGATGGCCCTCGAAGAGCTCGGCGGCGTCGTCGACGGCACCGTGATCGTCGTCTGCGGCGACACCCCGCTGCTGACGGGCGAGACGCTGGAGCAGCTCGCGGCGACCCACCAGGCCGACGGCAACGCCGTCACCGTGCTCACCGCCGAGGTTCCGGACTCCACCGGCTACGGGCGCATCGTGCGCGACGCCGGCGGCGCCGTGACGGCCATCGTGGAGCACAAGGACGCCACCGACTCCCAGCGTGCCATCCGCGAGATCAACTCGGGTGTCTTCGCCTTCGACGGCGCGCTGCTGGCCGACGCCCTCGGCAAGGTCCGCACCGACAACAGCCAGGGCGAGGAGTACCTCACCGACGTGCTGGGGATCCTGCGCGAGGCGGGGCACCGCGTGGGTGCGGCCGTCGGCTCCGACCACCGCCAGATCCTCGGGATCAACAACCGCGTCCAGCTCGCCGAGGCCCGCGCCCTGCTCAACGCGCGGCTGCTGGAGCAGGCCATGCTCGCGGGCGTGACCGTGGTCGATCCCGCCGGCACGTTCGTGGACGTGACGGTCACCTTCGGGCAGGACGCCGTGATCCACCCGGGGACCCAGCTCCTCGGCGCCACCCACGTCGCCGAGGGGGCCGAGGTCGGTCCGAACACCCGGCTGAAGGACACCCGGGTGGGCCAGGGGGCCCGCGTGGACAACACGGTGGCCGATGGCGCGGTGATCGGCGACGGGGCGTCCGTGGGCCCGTTCGCGTACTTGCGCCCGGGCACGGTCCTCGGCGCGAAGTCCAAGGCCGGTACGTACGTGGAGATGAAGAACGCGACGATCGGCGAGGGCACGAAGGTCCCGCACCTGTCGTACGTGGGCGACGCGACGATCGGCGAGTACACCAACATCGGCGCGGCGAGCGTCTTCGTGAACTACGACGGTGAGCACAAGCACCACACCACCGTCGGCTCGCATTGCAAGACGGGCTCGGACAACATGTTTGTGGCGCCCGTCACCATCGGGGACGGTGCCTACACGGCCGCCGGGTCCGTGATCACGAAGGACGTGCCGGCCGGCGCGCTGGCCGTGGCCCGTGGCCAGCAGCGGAATATCGAGGGCTGGGTGGCCCGCAAGCGTCCGGGAAGTGCTGCTGCGACGGCGGCTCAGTCGGCGGTCCAGGTGGACTCCGACAGCCGTTGAGGTGATCTGAACGGAACGGAGTACGTCCGCGACGGCGTACCGTGATAGGTGCACGCAATTCGGCTGGCTCACCGTGTGCGGGACGGACGCACACGGGGGCGAGCAGCTTTCAACACGTCTGAGGAGACAGTGCTGTGACCGGGATCAAGACGACCGGCGAGAAGAAGCTGATGCTCTTCTCCGGCCGCGCCCACCCCGAGCTGGCCGAGGAGGTCGCGCACCAGCTGGGAGTCGGCCTCGTGCCGACCAAGGCTTTCGACTTCGCGAACGGTGAGATCTACGTCCGCTTCCAGGAGTCCGCTCGCGGCGCGGACTGCTTCCTGATCCAGAGCCACACGGCTCCGATCAACAAGTGGATCATGGAGCAGCTGATCATGATCGATGCGCTCAAGCGCGCGTCGGCACGTTCCATCACCGTGATCGTCCCGTCGTACGGGTACGCCCGCCAGGACAAGAAGCACAAGGGCCGTGAGCCGATCTCGGCCCGCCTGGTCGCCGATCTGCTGAAGACGGCGGGTGCGGACCGCATCCTCACGGTGGACCTGCACACGGACCAGATCCAGGGCTTCTTCGACGGCCCGGTGGACCACCTCTCGGCCCTGAACGTCCTTGCGGACTACGTCGGCGCCAAGGTGGACCGCACCAAGCTGACGATCGTCTCCCCGGACGCCGGCCGCGTGCGCGTGGCCGACCGCTGGTGCGACCGCCTCGACGCGCCGCTGGCGATCGTGCACAAGCGCCGCGACAAGGACGTCGCCAACCAGGTGACCGTCCACGAGGTCGTCGGTGAGGTCAAGGGCCGCGTCTGCGTGCTGGTCGACGACATGATCGACACCGGTGGCACCATCTGCGCCGCCGCCGACGCGCTGTTCGCGCACGGCGCGGAGGACGTCATCGTGACGGCCACGCACGGGATCCTGTCGGGCCCGGCCGCCGACCGCCTGAAGAACTCGAAGGTCAGCGAGTTCGTCTTCACGAACACCCTGCCCGACCCGTCCGACCTCGAGCTGGACAAGATCACGGTGCTGTCGATCGCCCCGATGATCGCGCGCGCGGTGCGCGAGGTCTTCGAGGACGGCTCCGTCACCAGCCTGTTCGAAGAGCAGCAGTAGGCACAGCGCTGGGCACGGATGTCACAGCGGATCTGCTGTGATCCTTTTTGTGGGCGGCCTCCCCGCCGGGTAGACTCATGAAGTTGCTCGGCGAGGGAGGCCGCACTGTCATGTGCGGACGCTCCGTTATCGACGCGCTCTTCGTAGCAGGCCGTTCCGGCCGGGTGACCGTTGTCCTTTTTCCGTCACCCCCACGAGGAGTGAGCATGTCCGAGGTAAAGCTTTCCGCCCAGCTCCGTGACACCTTCGGCAAGGGCTCTGCCCGCCAGGCCCGTCGTGACGCCCTGACCCCGGCTGTCATCTACGGTCACGGCACCGACCCGAAGCACGTCAACGTCGACGCCCACGCCCTGCAGCTGGCCCTGCGCACCCCGAACGTCCTGATCTCCCTGGACCTCGGCAGCGCCGGCACCGAGCTGGTCATCCCGAAGGCCGTGCAGAAGCACCCGCTGAAGCGCTCGATCTCCCACGTGGACTTCCTGATCGTCAAGAAGGGCGAGAAGGTCACCGTCGACGTCGCGATCGTCACCGAGGGCGACCTGGCCGCCGGCGGCAACATGCTGGAGACCCTCCAGAACACCGTCTCCGTCGAGGCCGAGGCCACGCACATCCCGACCGAGGTCACCGTCTCGATCGAGGGCCTCGAGGCCGGCGCCACCATCCACGCCAAGGACCTGGTCCTCCCGAAGGGCACCACCCTGGCCGTCGACGGCGACATCGCCGTCCTGCAGGTCGTCGCCCCGCAGGCCGAGGAGCCGGCCGCCGAGGGCTCCGAGGGCGCCGAGGCCTGAGCCTCGCCCCTCCCCCTCAGCAGTTGCTGACCGACCGCCGTCCGGCTCCACTGGAGCGGGACGGCGGTCGTCTCGTTTAAGGAGCTTTTGATGTCGGACGATGCGGCGCCCTGGCTGATCGTCGGCCTCGGCAATCCGGGACCGGAGTACGCGGGCAACCGCCACAACATCGGGTTCATGGTGGCCGACCTGCTGGCGGACCGGATCCGGGGGAAGTTCAAGGCGCACAAGGCCCGGGCGCAGGTGGTCGAGGGCCGCATCGGCCCGCCGGGACCGGCCAACCGCCGGGTGGTGCTGGCCAAGCCCATGACGTACATGAACCTGTCCGGCGGCCCGGTGACGGCGCTGCGCGACTTCTACAAGGTGCCGCTGGAGCGGATCGTTGCGATCCACGACGAGCTGGACATCGACTACCCGACGCTGCGGCTGAAGCTGGGCGGCGGGGACAACGGCCACAACGGGCTGAAGTCGATGACGAAGTCGATGGGTCCGGACTACCACCGGGTGCGCTGCGGCATCGGCCGGCCGCCGGGCCGGATGCAGGTCGCGGATTTCGTGCTGAAGGACTTCTCCTCCACCGAACGCAAGGAGCTGGACTGGTTCGTGGACCGGGCCGCGGACTCGGTGGAGTGCCTGATCCAAGAGGGCCTGGAGCGCGCCCAGTCGGCGTACAACTCCTGAGCGGGACGCGGCGGCGCCCCGTCAGGGTGCCGCCGCGCAGGGATTGTTACACCGGACATACCGGTGTCCACGCGCCCAACTGCGATGAATACCGACGCATACCTCTTGACCGGAGCGGCTCGCTGTCACGAAGCTGAGCGCCGCCCCCCACGGCTCTTGCTCCTCATCAGTGTCAGAGGTACTCCATGGCCCTTTCCAGGATCCGCCGGGCGGCCTTCGCCGCCGCCGCGTCCTCGCTCCTCCTCGCAGCCGCCGGTACGGCCCCCGCCTTCGCGACCGACTCGTACACCGTTCCGCTGCACCAGCCCGTGCCGATCACGGCGGATTCCTTCGGGAAGCCGGAGCCCAAGTGCGCCGACATACCGGCGACGCAGGACGGCTGGCACTTCATCGCGCCGGGCAACCCGAACGAGATCTCGTTCGTGAAGCTGACGGTGACGTTCGAGCCGGGCGGCCAGCAGGTGATCACGTCCTTCGGTCCGCCGAACGACAACCACGCCTACGTGGCCTCCGCCCCCGGCGCCAAGCTCACGTCGGCCGTCGCCGAGGTGAAGGGCGGCCGGCTGGAGTGGTTCAACCTGTCGCACACCTGCCCGGCGACCGCTACGCCGAGCCCGTTGACCAGCACCTCGGCCAGTCCGTCGAAGACGCCGTCCGGGACCCCCTCGGGCAGCACCTCGGGAACCCCGTCGACGACGCCCTCCACGTCCGTCTCCGCCTCCGGGTCGGTGACGCCGAGCCAGAGCGGCACCGGCCCCTCGGGCACTCCGAGCGCCACGCAGAGCTCTCCCGCCCCGGCTCCGGGCGGTGACCTGGCCAACACCGGGTCCGACCTGCCGGTGGCCCTGGTCTCCGCGCTAGCCGTGGCCCTCGTCGCCGCGGGCGGCGTCCTGGTGATGCGCCGCCGCCGGGCCCAGTAGGTCCGGTGGCGGGCCGCCCGTAGCGGTACGCAAGAGCCCCCGCAACGCCGTGCGTTGCGGGGGCTTGCGCGTTGTGGGGCTTCGCCGGTCAGCCGGTGTTGCGCAGGCCCGCGGCCACGCCGTTGACCGTGAGCAGCAGGGCGCGGGCGAGCAGCGGGTCCGCTTCCTCGCCGCGGGCGGCCGCTGCGCGCTGGCGGGCGAGCAGGGAGACCTGGAGGTAGGAGATCGGGTCCAGGTAGGCGTCGCGGACGGCGAAGGTCTGCTGGAGCACCGGGTGGGAGTCCAGGAGCTTCTCGCCGCCGGTGATGCGCAGGACCTCGCGGACGGTCAGCTCGTGCTCGGCCTCGATGCGCGCGAAGACGTGCTTGAGGTGGTCCGGTACGAGGGTGTCGACGTAGTGGCGGGCGATCCGCAGGTCGGTCTTGGCCAGCGTCATCTCGACGTTGGACAGGAAGTTGCGGAAGAAGTGCCAGCGCTCGCCCATTTCGGTGAGGACGTCCTCGCGGCCCGCTTCGCGCAGGGCCTTGAGGCCCGAGCCGACCCCGTACCAGCCGGGGACGATCTGGCGGGACTGGGTCCAGCCGAAGACCCACGGGATGGCGCGCAGGCCGTCGAGGCCGGCGCCGGAGTCGGGGCGGCGCGAGGGGCGCGAGCCCAGATGCAGGTCGGCCAGCTGGTCGACGGGGGTGGCGGCGAAGAAGTACGCCGGCAGGTCCGGGTCCTCGACGAGTGCGCGGTAGGCGGCGTGCGCGGCGTCGGAGACGGTGTCCATGGCCGCGTCCCAGCGGGCGAGGGCCTCGTCGGACTGGCGGGGCGCGGTGTGCAGCGCGGAGGCCTGCAGGGTGGCGGCGACGGTCAGCTCGAGGTTTTCGCGGGCCAGGGACGGCACGAGGTACTTGTCGGAGATGACCTCGCCCTGCTCGGTGACCTTGATCTCGCCCTCCAGGGTGCCCCAGGGCTGGGCGAGGATCGCGTCGTGCGAGGGGCCGCCGCCGCGGCCGACGGTTCCGCCGCGGCCGTGGAAGAGGCGCAGCCGGACCCCGTAGCGGTGTGCGACGTCGCGCAGGCGGCGCTGGGCGCGGTGGATCTCCCACTGCGAGGTGGTGATGCCGCCGAACTTGGAGGAGTCGGAGTAGCCGAGCATGACCTCCTGGACGTCGCCGCGCAGGGAGACCAGGCGGCGGTAGGAGGGGTCGGCGAGCATCTCGTCGAGGATCACGTCGGCGGCGCGCAGTTCGTCGGTGGTTTCCAGGAGCGGCACGATGCCGATCTTGGCCCAGCCGCTGTGCAGGTCGATCAGACCGGCTTCGCGGGCGAGGACGGCGGCGGCGAAGACGTCGTCGGCGCCCTGGCACATCGAGATGATGTAGGACTCGATGACCTCGGGGCCGAACTTTTCGAAGGCGTCCTTGATCGCGAAGAAGACGCCGAGGGTCTTGTGTCCGGCGGCGTCGAGCGGGGCCGGGGTGGGGGCCAGCGGGCGGCGGGAGCGCAGCTCCTTGGCGAGCAGCTTCTGCCGGTAGTCGCGCGGCATGTCGGCGTAGCGCCAGGACTCCTCGCCGAGCCGGTCGAAGAGCTGGCCCAGCGCGTGGTGGTGGGCGTCCGCGTGCTCGCGTACGTCCATGGTGGCCAGCTGGAGGCCGAAGGCGGCCAGGGTGCGGATGGTGCGGTCCATGCGGCCGTCGGCGAAGAGGGCGCCGCGGTGCTCGCGCAGGGAGGTCTGGATGAGGGTGAGGTCGGTGAGCAGCTCGGCGGTGCCGAGGTAGTCGCGGCCCTCTTCGTGGGGGGTGCCCTTGGCGAGGCGCTCGCGGGTGTTGACGAGCTTCTGCCGGATGCAGGTGGCCTTGAGGCGGTACGGCTCCTCGGCGTTCAGCCGCTTGTAGCGCGGGCTGATCTCGGGGAGGCGTTCGAGGTCGGCCTGGAGGGAGGCGAGGAGCTCCTCGGTGGCGCCGGTGTAGCGGATGGAGTTGGACAGCAGTCCGCGCAGGAAGTCGATCAGCTCGAGGGCGTCGGTGATGCCGTGTTCGTGCTGGAGGATCAGCACGTCCCTCGTCACCTGGGGGGTGACGTTGGGGTTGCCGTCGCGGTCGCCGCCGATCCAGGTGCCGAAGGTGAGGGGGCGGGTGCCGGCGGGGAGCTCGACGCCGACGCGCTGGAGCTCGGCGGCCAGGTCTTCCAGGACGTCGCCGACCGCGCCGGCGTGCAGCTCGTCGAGGTAGTAGATGGCGTTGCGGGCCTCGTCGGCGGGCTCGGGGCGGACCACGCGCAGCTCGTCGGTCTGCCAGACGAGGTCGATGTTCTCGGCGAGGCGCAGGTCGTGGCGGCGGCGGTCGCCGGCGCCGGTGACGGGTTCCTCCAGCAGGGCGGCGATGCGGCGCAGCTTGTTCAGGACGCTGCGGCGGGCCGCCTCGGTGGGGTGCGCCGTGAAGACGGGGCGGACGTTGAGGTTCTTGACCGTCTCGCGCAGGTGTTCGGGGTCGGCGTCCTTGAGCATGTCGGCGGTGCGGGCGAGGAGCCCGCCCTCGGCGGCGCGGTGGGCGCGCAGCTCCTTGCCGCGGTGCACCTGCTCGGTGACGTTCGCGAGGTGGAAGTAGGTGGAGAAGGCGCGCACCAGCTTGGCGGCGGTCTCCAGGTCGGTGTCGCCGAGCAGGGCGGCGGCGGCTTCGCCGTCGGTGCGCGTCAGTGCGCGCACTTGTTCGACGAGGTCGAGGAGGTCCTGGCCCTCCTGGCGTACGAGGGTCTCGCCGAGGAGGTCACCGAGCCGGCGGATGTCCGCGCGCAACTCTGCGTTGGCGGCGGCCTCCGGGGTGGCGGGGGCGGCCGGCTGGGTGGCCAGGGGGGCCTGGTCAGCACTGCTCACAGGTGCGGCTCCTTGCAGTGTTCGAGCGCTACTGGGCGGTGGGCTCCCGACCGCGCACGGCGATGCCGATCCTGATGCGCAGCTCGGGCTGCCCGTGCGGACCGCGCTGTCCGACGACAACAGGATAGGTGTCCGAGGCGCGTGCCTGGGCAGATGTCTCATCAGGCGGCTCGTGAACGGCTCGGGCCGCCACCACGGTCCCCGGCCGCGCTCCTGTTGCCGCCGGACCCCGCTTTGCCATACTTACGATGCCGTAGGTTACGGGTCCGTAGGGTCCGTGACCGGGGAGCCTGCCGACATCTCTCACCCCCCAGGGGACACCCATGACCACCAGTCCCGATCTGATCGAGGGCGCCTCCGCGTCCTCCGACACCTCTGCGTCGTCCGCCACGCTCGGCGGCGAGAACAAGCGGTCCATCGAGCAGATCACCCTTCTGCTGTTCATCACCGTTCCCTTCCTGGCGCTGCTGGCGGCGGTGCCGCTGGTGTGGGGCTGGGGGGTGAGCTGGCTCGACATCGGCCTGATGGTCTTCATGTACTTCCTGGCCTGCCACGGGGTCACCATCGGCTTCCACCGCTACTTCACGCACGGCTCCTTCAAGGCGAAGCGGCCGCTGCGGATCGTCCTGGCCGTGATGGGCTCGATGGCGGTGGAGGGCCCGCTGGTGCGCTGGGTGGCCGACCACCGCAAGCACCACAAGTTCTCGGACCACGAGGGCGACCCGCATTCGCCGTGGCGGTTCGGCGAGACGGTGCCGGCGCTGATCAAGGGCCTGTGGTGGGCGCACATCGGCTGGCTCTTCGACGAGGAGCAGACCGACCAGCAGAAGTACGCCCCCGACCTGATCAAGGACCCGGCGATCCGGCGGATCTCGCGGGACTTCATCTACTGGACGATGCTCTCGCTCGCGATCCCGCCGCTGGTGGGCGGCCTGGTGACGATGTCCTGGTGGGGCGCCTTCACGGCGTTCTTCTGGGGTTCGCTGGTGCGCGTCGCGCTGCTGCACCACGTGACGTGGTCGATCAACTCGATCTGCCACGCCGTGGGCAAGCGGCCGTTCAAGTCGCGCGACCGCTCGGGCAACGTGTGGTGGCTGGCGGTGCTGTCGTGCGGGGAGTCCTGGCACAACCTGCACCACGCCGACCCGACCTCGGCCCGGCACGGGGTGCTGCGCGGCCAGGTCGACTCCAGTGCCCGGCTGATCCGCTGGTTCGAGCAGCTGGGCTGGGCCACCGACGTGCGCTGGCCCTCGGCGGACCGCATCGAAGCCCGGCGCAGGGAAACCGAGCCGAACCCGGCATGATGGGAGGCGTGGCGATCGACGGCGGTAATTCCAGCAGCGACAAGCCCAGGCGTGGCCGCCGGGTTCGGATGACGGGCGCGGAGCGGCGCCAGCAACTGCTGGACATCGGCCGGACCCTGTTCGCCGAGAAGGGCTTCGAAGGCACCTCGGTGGAGGAGATCGCGGCGAAGGCCGGGGTGTCCAAGCCGGTGGTGTACGAGCACTTCGGCGGCAAGGAGGGCCTGTACGCGGTCGTCGTGGACCGGGAGATGCGCCAGCTGCTGGACGGGGTGACGGGCGCGCTGACGGCCGGGCACCCGCGGGAGCTGCTGGAGCAGGCGGCCTTCGCACTGCTGGACTACATCGAGTCCTACACGGACGGTTTCCGGATCCTCGTACGGGATTCCCCGGTCGCCCAGTCCACCGGCACCTTCGCCTCGCTGATCAGTGACATCGCCACGCAGGTCGAGGACATCCTGGGCCTGGAGTTCAAGGCCCGCGGCTTCGACCCGAAGCTGGCCCCCCTGTACGCCCAGGCCCTGGTGGGGATGGTGGCGCTGACCGGCCAGTGGTGGCTGGACGTGCGCCGCCCGAAGAAGGCGGAGGTGGCGGCGCACCTGGTGAACCTGGCCTGGCACGGGCTGGACGGCCTGGAGTCCAAGCCTCAGCTGGTGGGCCGCCGCAAGAGCTGAGCCCCGCAGTCGCCCCGCACGCGCGACGGCGCCCCGTCACCGGCAGGTCCGGTGGCGGGGCGCCGTCGTGTGGTGCGCGGGTGTCAGGAGGTGGGCCGGGAGCCGTGCGGCTCCGGGTCGAACGGCTCCAGGAACTCCAGCCGGTTGCCCACGGGGTCCTCGGAGTAGAAGCGGCGGTGGCCGGGCAGGTTCCCGTCCCACACGACCTCGGCGCCGCGCTCCTCGAGTCTCCTCGCGTAGGCCTCGATGCCGGTCACCCGGAGCCCGGGGTGGGCCTTGCGGGCGGGCCGGAAGCCCTCCTCGACGCCGAGGTGCAGCTGCACCGGTCCGGCGGCGAACCAGCAGCCCCCGCGCGCGGCGAGGACGGCCGGTTTGGAGATCTCGGTCATGCCGAGGACGTCTGTGTAGTACGCGCGGAGCCGGTCCTCCGACCCGGGCGGCGCGGCGAGTTGGACGTGGTCGACTGCGGTCAGCACGGTCAGGCCTCCTTGCGGGCGACGGCGAAGATCCGGCGGAAGGGGAACACGGTGCCGCGCGGTCCGGGCGGGTAGGCCTCGCGCAACCGGTCGCGGTATTCGGTCAGAAAGGCGTCCACGGCCTCCCGGTCGTCTCCCAGGGCGGTGAGGACCGGCCGCAGCGCGGTGCCCTTGACCCAGTCGAGCACCGGATCGGGACCGTGCAGCATCTGGTGGTAGGTGGTCTCCCATACGTCGACGGCGCAGCCGAGCTCGGTGAACCGGGCGAGGTATTCGGCGGGTTCGAGCAGGTGGACGTAGCGGGCGCCGTGTCCGGCGAGCCGGCCCCGCCAGCGCGGGGCGTCGCAGAGTTCGGCGAGCAGGGCGTGGCTGGGCGCGTTGAAGTTGCCGGGGATCTGGAAGGCGAAGGTGCCGCCGGCGCGCAGGCCGTTGATCCAGGCGCCGAAGGAGCCGGGGTGGCTGGGGACCCACTGGAGGGCGGCGTTGGAGACGATCAGGTCGTAGGGCTCCTCGGGCAGCCAGGTGGCGAGGTCTCCGTGGCGGAATTCGAGGCTGCCGCCGCCGGCGGTGGGGCCGGCGTACTCCTGGCCGGCGCGGTGGAGCATCTCGGGAGAAAGGTCGAAGCCCGTGATGCGGGCGTCGGGCCAGCGGCCGGCGAGCAGGGTGGTGACATTGCCGGGGCCGCAGCCGAGGTCGGCGATGCGGGCGGGCCGGGTGGGGAGTTCGGGTATGCGGGTCAGCAGGTCCAGGAAGGGGCGTGTGCGATGGCCGGCGTGCCGGAGGTACTGCTGGGGATCCCAGGTGGGTGCGGAGGGTGCGGTGGCCGTGGGGATCGCGGCCTGCGCGGTATCGGAATACATGTTCGAGCCTCCCTGCTGGCGGGGCGGTCGGAAGCGGAATCAGTTCCGGCCCCCTCCATGCCCCATGGTCGCCGCATTTATATCTCGATGTCAAGATACTTGATCACGAGATGCATGACATGAAGAGACTTCACATCGACAGACCCCTTACACTGATCGGCATGGAGGACGAGGTCGACCGACTTGTGGCCGCATGGCGGCGGGAGCGCCCTGACCTCGACGTGGAACCGCTCGAGGTGCTCAGCCGCGTCAGCAGGCTCGCCCGGCACCTCGACCGCGCCCGCCGGCTCGCCTTCTCCGAGCACGGCCTGGAGCCGTGGGAGTTCGACGTCCTCACCTCCCTGCGCCGCGCCGGCGCGCCGTACCAGCTCTCGCCCGGCCAGCTGCTGACCCAGACCCTGGTCACTTCAGGGACCATGACCAACCGGATCGACCGGCTCGCCAAGAAGGGGCTCGTCGAGCGGCTGCCCGACCCCAGCGACCGCCGGGGGGTCCTGGTGCGGCTGACCCCCGAGGGCCGCGACCGCGCGGACCAGGCACTCGCCGGGCTGCTGGCCCAGGAGCGGGCGATCCTGGCCCAGCTCTCGCGCATCCAGCGGGGCGATCTCGCGGCTCTGCTACGCCAGTTGACCGCTCCGTTCGACAACATCCCCGGCTAGGTCGGCCGGTCGCACGCCGGCCCGCCTGGCCAGCGCCACCGCCGCGAGCGTGGAGTGCACCCCGAGCTTGCCCAGGACGTTCTGCATGTGGGTGCGGACCGTGTGCGGGGACAGGAACAGCCGCGCCGCCACGTCCTTGCGGCCCAGCCCCGCCACCATGCAGCGCAGCACCTCGTGCTCGCGCGGGGTCAGCGACTCGACGAGCCGTTCGCTGTCCGTACGGTGCTTGCGCGCGGCGGTCAGTTCGCGGAGTACTCCCGTGAGCAGCGCGGGCGGAAGGTGCGTCTCCTCGCGCAGGACCCCGCGGATGACGGCCAGCAGCCGCGAGAGCGAGCAGTCCTTCGCCACCCAGCCGGAAGCCCCTGCCTGCAGGGCCATGGCGGCCCGCCGGGGGTCGTCCCGCTCGGCGAGGACCACGGTGCGCACCCCGGGGTGGGACACCCGCACGCCCGCCACCAGCGCGAGCCCGTCCTGTGCGGGGGGCGGCGGCCCGGACCCGGCCCCCGGCTCCCGCTGGCCGGGTACGGCCCCGGCGACGGTGCCGAGATCGGCGTCGACCAGCATGACGTCGAAGCGGCGGCCCTCGGCCGCCGCGCGTTCGAGGCAGCGCAGCGCGGCGGGGCCGCTGCCGGCCGCGGACACCTCCACGTCCGGCTCGGCCGCGAGCGCGGCGGCGAGCGACTCGGCGAAGATGCGGTGATCGTCGACCACGAGAACCCGGATACGAACCACAAAACCCCCAAGGGTCGGGGAACGGACGACGGCGGGTACGGCGCCCGGACCGGGTGATCCACAGCTGTCGCGGCCGCCGCCGTGACATCTCTGCACTACCCCGGAGCGGACGCCGTACCCGACTTGTCTCGACCCCTGAATCAACACCGGCCCCCACCGGTGTCACGCATCAGCGTAGGGCGCGGTACGGCTCGCGGTTGGCCGAATAGCAGAAGTTTTCCCGGGGATTTTCCGGCGCTGCCCTCCTGAACGGCCTTTGCGGTGGCTTGATTTCGCCTGCTCCGGAGGTCCGGATGGCGGCTTGTGGACCGGCGCGTGCCACGGGCAGTTGCACGGTGTGCATTTCACCCGGCGTGTGCACGCCGGGCGCCCGCGCACAGCGCCCGCCCACGGCGCACTGCGAACATGCGCACGCCCCCCGCACTGGCGCTCCCTTCGGACGCGGTCCGGGGGGAGGAAGGTGCGGGGGGCGTGCGGGAAGGGCGTGTTCGGGAAGGTCGGGCAGGTGCGGAAGGCTCAGGAGGTGTGCGTCCGCGCGAAGTTCCACGCGTCCGTGATGATGCCGGTGAGGTCCGAGCGGCTCGGCGTCCAGCCCAACCGCTCGTGGGCCGTCCTGGCCGAAGCGACCAGCGCGGCCGGGTCACCCGCCCGGCGCGGGGCCACCACCTCGGGGATCTCGCGCCCGGTCACCTTGCGGACGGTCTCGACGACCTCGCGGACCGAGAACCCGCTGCCGTTGCCCAGGTTGCAGATCAGGTGCTCCCCGGCGGCGGCCGCCTCCAGCGCGGCCAGGTGGGCCTCCGCCAGGTCCGCGACGTGGATGTAGTCGCGCACGCAGGTGCCGTCGGGGGTCGGGTAGTCCTCGCCGAACACCGAGATCGACTCGCGTTCGCCCAGCGCCACCTGGAGGACCAGCGGGATCAGGTGGGTCTCGGGGCTGTGCCGCTCGCCGAACTCGCCGTACGCGCCGGCCACGTTGAAGTAGCGCAGGGACACCGCGGCCAGGCCGTGCGCCACGCACTCGCCCGCGATCATGTGGTCCACCGCCAGCTTCGAGGCCCCGTACGGGTTGGTCGGGGCGGTCACCGAGGCCTCGGTGAGCAGGCCCTCCGTGGGCTCCCCGTAGGTGGCGGCGGTGGAGGAGAACACCAGCTTGCCCACGCCCGCCCCGCGCATGGCGGCCAGCAGGGCCAGGGTGCCGCCGACGTTGTTCTCCCAGTACTTGCCCGGGTTCACCACGGACTCGCCGACCTGCGAGGAGGCGGCGAAGTGCAGCACGGCGTCGTAGGAGGGGTCCAGGTAGCGGGCGGCGTCCTGGATCCGGCCCTCGATGAAGGCGGCGCCCGCCGGCACCCCCTCGCGGAAGCCGGTGCTGAGGTCGTCGAGGACGGTGACCTCGTGACCCGCCTCCAGGAGATGGGCCGCGACCACGCTGCCGACGTATCCGGCGCCGCCGGTCACCAGGTATTTGTGCATCGCCGTCTTGCTCACTCGCCTACTGCCTCTCGCGGGGGACACGCGCGGGGTGCGTGCGCGTGCCGGTTCGTGCCGTCAAACTACCGTCTGGCCCGACCCCGCCGGCGCCGCCCGGTCCAGCAGGCCGGTACGGGCGGCCAGCGCGGCCGCCTCCAGCCGCGAGCCCACGCCCAGCTTCATCAGCACCCGCTGCACGTGCGTACGGGCGGTGCTCGGTGCGATGGCCATGCCCGCCGCGATGAGCCGGGTGTCCTCGCCCTCGGCGACCCGGACCAGCACCTCCACCTCGCGCGGGGTGAGCAGCCTCAGCAGCCTGCTCCCCTCGTCGTCGGGCTGCGAGGCGGGGTTGAGCAGCTCCGCGAAGGCGCCCTGCAGCAGTTGCGGGGCGATCGCCACCTCGCCGGCCCGGGCCTTGGCCAGCGCGCGCTCCACGCCCTCGATGCGTTCGTCGTGGCGTACGTACCCCGAGGCGCCCGCGGCGAAGGCGGCCGCGATCCCGCGCGGGCTGGGCACCGGGCCGAGGACGACCACGGCGATCTGCGGGCGCTCCCGCTTGATCCGGACGACCGGTTCGAACACCCCGGGCTCGGCGGGGACGGCGGTGCCCATCAGGCAGACCTCCGGGGCGCGGCTGATGACCAGCTCGGCGGCTCCCGCAGCCGGTGCGGCGGCGGCGAGCACCCGGTGACCACGCAGTTTCAGGGCCGAGGCGAGCGCCTCGGCCAGCAGCCGGTGCTCGTCGACCACCACGACCCGTACGCCCATTGCGGCACCCACCCCCGACCCTTCTGACCCGGCAAGCTACACGCTTGTTCGACGGAGCGCGGGGGTTACCGCGCAGAAGCCCCCGGAAGGCGGACCTTGCGGGGGCTTCGTGGACGCGGGCCGGTCAGCTCGCGGTGAAGGAGGAGAAGATGTACTCGGGGTCGGACTTGTCGGAGTACGGCTTCTTGACCGTCACGCGTGCGAGGAACAGCTTGCCGTTGTGGTAGCGGTACTCGGAGTGGTCGGGCGAGTAGGCCGTCTCGATGCGCTGCTGCGTCTTGTCGGCCGGGTTCTCCATCAGGAGGGTTTCCTTCATCGTCTTGCCGTCGATGCTGACGATCTGGCCGCCCTTGTCGTACGGGGGCTCCTTGTAGGCGATGATGTTCGACCCGTCCATGCGCAGCGGGAACAGCTTGTACCGCTCGCCCGCGGGGGCGGCCTCGTTGGTCTGCTTGCCGGTCTCCAGGTCGAAGGAGAGCAGCTCGTTGGTCTTGGCGTAGGGGTCCTGGCCCTGGTGCTCGTACGAGGGCAGGTAGAGCTTGCCGTTGCCGACGACCATGCCGGTGCACCGCTCGACCTCGGTCTCGCACTCACCGCCGAAGTTGCCGGAGGACAGCGAGATGCGCGCCTTCAGCTGGCCCGCGCCGTCGATGACGAACAGGTCGCTGACCCCGCTGGCGTTCTTGGCGGTCTTGCCGACGTCGGCGGCGACGATCAGGGGCTTGGTGGAGACGATGCTGGCGTATTCGATGCCCGCGGAGAGCTTGTACGAGTACTGCGGTGCGCCGGTGGCGGGGTCGAGGACCTGCGCGAACAGGCTCGGGCTGGAGCTCTGGCCGCACTTGCGGATGACGGCGAGGGCCTCGCCGCCCGCGTAGCCGGCGTCGCGGCAGCCTTCGCCGTCGGTCTTGGGCAGCCACAGCGACTTGCCGTCGGCCAGGTTCCAGGCGGCGCCGCCGGAGGAGCCGCCCGCGGCGACCGTCTGCCCGCTGAGGGTGACCTCGTAGTAGGACACGGGCTTGTCGCCGCTGGTGGCGCTCTTGGCGTTGCCGGACCACAGGAGCTTGCCGGCTTCCAGGTCGATGACGCCGACCTCGGTGCACGGCGGGTACTTGGCCTCGGGCGTGGGCTTCGCGGGCCTGAACAGCACGGCCGACTTCTTGTCGGTGACGTGCGGGGTGGCGCCGCAGAGTTCACCCGGCAGGGGAACTTCCCACTTCTTGCCGCCGTCGACGACGTTGTAGCCGACGATCTTGTACACGTCGGACTTCACGTAGGTGGTGTCGGTCAGCCAGGAGCCGGGGACCTGGACCATCTCCTCCGGCGTCGGGCTCGGCTGGTTGAGCAGCACCTTCGACTTGGGGTTGGCGGGCACCTTCTCGGTGCCGCCCGCCCCGGGCTGGGACTTGTCGTCGCCCGGCTTGGCGGGGCCGCTGTGCGCGGAGTCGTTCGTGCCGTCGCCGTCACCCGAGACGTACCAGAACCCGCCGCCGACGATGAGGACGATGGCCAGCAGGGCCGCGCCGACGATCATCAGCTGGGTGCGCACGTCGTTGCCGCCGCCGCCCGTGCCGCCGGCCGCGGGCTGGGCGGTGTACATGGGCGTGGTGGGCGGCCCGAAGGGCGCCGGCGCACCGGGCTGCTGCGGGTAGCCGTAACCCGGGCCGGGCTGCTGCGGGTAGCCGTAGGCGGGCTGCGTGGGCGGCTGCTGCGGCGGCGCGGGGGGCACGGGCGGCTGCTGCGGCGGCCCGGGCGGGGGATCCTGGGGCGCTCCGAAGCCGCCGGACGGCGGCTGGCTGGGGGGCGGCGGGGTACTCATGGGTTGCTACTGCCTCTCGCTGGGCGGCTCGGTGGACGCGTTCACTTGCCGAAGACCATCAGGAGCTTCTCGTCCTTGCCCTGGGCGAGCAGACGGATGGTGGAGATGAAGAACCGCCCGTCCACGTAATCGATCTCCGGGGCGTAGAAGGTGCTCTCCACTTCCGAGGCCGGGCCGGACGGGTGGCGCAGCACCACGGTGGGCGTGCCTCCGCCGGCCGGGATCGTGAGGACCTCGCCGCCCATGTCGTACTCGGCCTTGCGGTAGGCGACCAGCTGGCCGTTCGCGGCCTTCATCGGCACGATGGTGCGCTTGTTGCCCGCGGGGACGCGCCACTTGGCCTTGCCGGTGGCGAGGTCGAAGGCGACGATCTCGTTGGCGGTGCCGATGTCGGTCGTGGTGGGCATGTAGAGGGTGCCCGCGTCGACGACGGCGGTGGCGCAGCCCTGCAGGGAGTCGTCGTGGTTCATCCCGCACTCCACCGCGAAGTTGCCCTCGCCGGTGACGGTGGCGCGCTGCTTGCCGTCGGGGCCGAGGACCACGATGGAGCGTTCCTTGGAGTTGCGGTTGCCGAGGTCGAGGACGATCGGGTCGAGCGAGAAGACCCGGTTGACCTTCCAGCCCTTGGGCAGCCGGTAGGACCAGGTGCTCTTGCCGGTGACCGGGTCGGCGTCCTGGACCTCGACGGTGCTGTCGGCGTCGTGGCAGGTGGCGATCCCGAGCATCTTGCCGCTGCCCGCGGGGTAGGCGCCGGGCATGCAGCCCTCGGTGGGGCTCGCGAACAGCTTGTCCCCCGTGCTGACCTTGAAGGCGGTGGCGCGGGTGAGGCGGCTGACGGTGAGCGTGTCCCCGGTGATGGCCAGGCTCGGGTCGACGAAGAGGTCGAACGCACCCTCCTTGGGCACCTCCTTCGACCAGCCCTCCTTGCCCGCCTTGAGGTCGATCAGCCGCATCTGGTTGCAGTTGGCCGTGTCCGACTCGCCGTCCCGGTACATGACGACGGTCTTGCCGTCGGCGGTGGTGTGGCGCGTGACGGCGCAGACCTGGGCGGGAAGGGCGAGCGTCCACTTCTGCTTGCCGTCGGCGACCGCGTAGCCGGTGACGGACTTGTCGACGGTCTTGACGACGGTGTCGCCCACGACCCACTGGCCGTCGGTGCTCACTCCGGCGCCGGGGCCGTCGATCTTGGCGGTCTTGAGCCAGAGGACCTTGTCCTCGCCCTGCTTGCGGCCGGAGTTGAGGTCGGCCTCGGAGCCGCCGTTGCCGCTGCCGTCCCCCTTGTCGACGGAAGGGGAGCCGGAGGGTTTGGCGTCGGGGGAGGCGGACTCCTGCGCGACGGGCTGCTTGGGGTCCTTGTCGTCGCCCCGGAAGAAGGCGAAGTACGCGCCGGTGCCCAGCACGAGGGCTCCGGCGACGGCCGCGGCGATGAGCACGGTCGTCTTCTTCTTCCCCGGCGCAGGCGTGCCGGGAGCGCCCATCGGCACCGTCGGCGCGCCCGGGGGCGGCGGCGGGTAGCCGTAACCGGGGGCGGCGGCCGGCTGCTGCGGGACGGTCGGCGGCTGCTGGGCGTACGGGTTCGCACCCTGCGGCGCCTGGCCGTAACCCGACTGCGGAGGGCCCGGCAGGTGCCCGTAACCGGAAGGTGTCGGCGGCTGGTTCGGCGGCTGGGGCGGCTCGGTCATCAGCGCGTACCTTCGTCGTCAGGGGTCGGGGAAGATGACCTTTCTATCACTGCCGCAGGCCGTACGCCGGGCCGGTCCGCCCCCTGTTCCCAAGGGCGGACCGGCCCGTGATGACGTCGTTATCCGGCCAGTTGGCCGCGCAGGCGGCCCGGGGGGCTACGCCTCCTCGGCCAGCTCCAGCCAGCGCATCTCCAAGTCGTCGCGCTCGGAAAGCAGTTCCCGCAGCTCGGCGTCGAGCTTGGCGACCTTGTCGTAGTCGGTGGAGTTCTCCGCGATCTGCGCGTGCAGGTTGCTCTCGCGGTCGGAGAGCTTGTTCAGCTGCCGCTCGATCTTCTGCAGCTCCTTCTTCGCGGCGCGCGAGTCCCCGGAGGAGGTGGACTTCGCCGCGGCCGCGGCGGCGGCCGGGGCGGGCGCCGGCGCGGCCGCCTCGATCATCCGCTGACGGCGCTCCAGGTACTCGTCCAGGCCGCGCGGCAGCATCCGCAGGCTCGCGTCGCCGAGCAGTGCCATGACGGTGTCGGTGGTGCGCTC
Source organism: Streptomyces sp. NPDC048349 (assembly GCF_040651925.1). Lineage (NCBI taxonomy): Bacteria > Bacillati > Actinomycetota > Actinomycetes > Kitasatosporales > Streptomycetaceae > Streptomyces > Streptomyces sp. NPDC048349. The sequence continues at coordinate 24,442 of NZ_JBEZLA010000031.1, forward strand.
GATGAAGAACCGGTCGTGGGAGATCACGATCATCGAGCCCGGCCAGCCGTCGAGGAGGTCCTCGAGCTGGGTAAGGGTCTCGATGTCGAGGTCGTTGGTGGGCTCGTCGAGGAACAGGACGTTGGGCTCGTCCATCAGCAGGCGCAGGATCTGCAGCCGGCGCCGCTCGCCGCCGGAGAGGTCGCCGACCGGCGTCCACTGCTTCTCCTTGGTGAAGCCGAACTGCTCGCACAGCTGGCCCGCCGTCATCTCGCGGCCCTTGCCGAGGTCGACGCGGTCGCGGACGCGCTGGACGGCCTCCAGGACGCGCAGGGACGGGTCGAGTTCGCCGACCTCCTGGGAGAGGTAGGCCAGCTTGACGGTCTTGCCGACGCTGACCTTGCCCGCGGCGGGCTGGGCCTCGCCCTGGGTGCGGGCGGCCTCGGCGAGCGCGCGCAGCAGGGAGGTCTTGCCGGCGCCGTTGACGCCGACGAGGCCGATCCGGTCGCCGGGGCCCAGGTGCCAGGTGAGGTGCTTGAGGAGGGTCTTGGGGCCGGCCTGGACGGTCACGTCCTCCAGCTCGAACACGGTCTTGCCGAGGCGGGCGTTGGCGAAGCGCATCAGCTCGGAGCGGTCGCGCGGCGGCGGCACGTCGGCGATCAGCTCGTTGGCGGCCTCGATGCGGTAGCGGGGCTTGGAGGTGCGGGCGGGGGCGCCGCGGCGCAGCCAGGCCAGCTCCTTGCGCATCAGGTTCTGCCGCTTCTGCTCCTCGGTGGCGGCGATGCGTTCGCGCTCGGCGCGGGCGAAGACGTAGTCGCTGTAGCCGCCTTCGTACTCGTGCACCTCACCGCGCTGCACGTCCCACATGCGGGTGCAGACCTGGTCGAGGAACCAGCGGTCGTGGGTGACGCAGACCAGGGCGGAGCGGCGCTCCTGGAGGTGGCGGGCCAGCCAGGAGATGCCCTCGACGTCGAGGTGGTTGGTGGGCTCGTCGAGGACCAGGAGGTCCTGGTCGGCGATGAGCAGCTTGGCGAGCGCGATGCGGCGGCGCTCGCCGCCGGAGAGGGGGCCGATGACGGTGTCGAGGCCCTGCCCGAAGCCGGGCAGGTCCAGCCCGCCGAACAGACCGGTCAGCACGTCGCGGATCTTGGCGTTGCCGGCCCACTCGTGGTCGGCCATGTCCCGGATGATCTCGTGGCGGATGGTGGCCGCGGGGTCCAGGGAGTCGTGCTGGGTGAGGACGCCCATGCGCAGGCCGCCGGACTGGGTGACCCGGCCGGAGTCGGGTTCCTCCAGCTTGGCGAGCATCCGGATGAGGGTGGTCTTCCCGTCGCCGTTGCGGCCGACGACACCGATCCGGTCTCCCTCGGACACGCCGAGGGAGATGCCGTCGAGCAGGGTACGGGTGCCGTACACCTTGCTGACTGCCTCGACATTGACCAGATTGACGGCCATCAGACGCGCTCCAGGGAAAGGGTGGGGATCAGCCCCTCAGCCTAACCCTCCGGGCCGGGGCGGACCGTTCCACCAGGAGCCAGCCGCCCAGGGCCATGCCGATCGCGGCCGGTGCGGTGACCGGAAGGGCGATCAGGGTGGCGCTGTGCCCCTCGAGCAGGCCCCCGAGACCGGTCATCGACAGGCCGAGGATGCCGAGCAGGCACAGGGTGGTGCCGAGGGCGGCGCGGGGTCCGCTGCCCGGGGCCGCGGTCGGGGCGGAGCCCGGGGCCGCGGTGGGGGCGGGGCCGGGGGCCTCGAAGCGCCGGAAGAGGGCCACCAGGACGCCGGTCAGCGCGGCCGCCAGCAGGATCCGTACGGGAACCTGCGCCCACCAGGCGCCGGTCGCGGGCTCGGGCAGGGGCACGCCCAGGGCAAGCTGGGCCCCGTACACGCCGAGCATCGCCGTGAGGTGCCAGAGGAAGGCGGTCATGGCGATCCCGTTGGCGGCGACCACCCCCCGCCAGACGCGGGGGCGGGCGAGCCATGCGGTGGCGGGCCGGGCCGGCAGCTGGACGGCGCCGACGAGCCACAGGCCGTGCGCGAGCAGCGCGAGGGTCGGCGGGGCCATGTTGGACACCTTCTCGCCCGGCATCCCGACCATGGACAGCGGGTACGGGCCGTACGCGACGAGCAGGACCGCTCCGGCGAGCCCGGCTGCGGCCGCCGCGGCCGCAGCCGCGGGCCGGCGGAGGCGGCCGTCGGCGCGCAGGAAGCCCAGCTGGTGGACGGCGAGCCAGACGAAGGCGAAGTTGAGGAACTCCACGTACGGGACCCCGAAGGCGAAGCGCAGCAGGTCGACGGCGGCCGCGGCGGACGCCAGCCCTGCGAAGGCGGCCCACCCCCAGCGCTCGTGCAGCCTCAGCAGCGGCGGCGTGAGGGCGACCATGGCGAGGTAGATCCCGATGAACCAGAGCGGCTGGGTGACCAGCCGCAGCGCGGCCCCGCTCAGCCCGCCCTCGCCCCGCCCGGCGATCTGCACGGCGAGCGCGGCCACGGCCCAGACCAGGACGAAGACGAGGGTGGGCCGCAGCAGCCGGCGCAGCCGGGCCCGCAGGAAGGCGGCGTAGACGGGCCGGTCGCTGCGGCGGGCGAGGGAGCGGTAGGACAGGGCGTGCGAGAACCCGCCGACGAAGAAGAAGACGGGCATGACCTGGAGCCCCCAAGTGAGCACCTGGAGCCCGGGCAGGATCGCGAGCAGGTTCCCGATGCCGTCGCTGCCGACGGCGGCCATCAGCCAGTGCCCCAGCACGACGGTCCCGAGCGAGGCGACCCTCAACAGGTCGACGTAACGGTCCCGCGTGGCGGGGGTGGCGAGGGCGAGTTCGCAGGCAGTGCTTCGCATGGGCCTACGCTCCCCCGGCATGCCGGGTCCTCGGCAGAGCGCCGGTACTCAGCTCCGGCCTGAGTACGACGTCCCCTGGTCGATCCACCCGGCCCGGCCCCAGCCCGGCCCGCGGGGCCGGGGGGTCAGGGCCAGGGGTCAGGGGGTCAGGTGACCACCGTCGCTCCCGGGGCCGGGCTCGAGGCCACGCGGGTGGTGCGGCACGTGCCCGACGCCTCGAGGCCCGCGGCGACCTTCGCGGCGGCCTCCGCGTCCCGGACGAGGAAGGCCGTCGTCGGGCCGGAGCCCGAGACCAGCGCGGCCAGCGCCCCGGCCCCGGTGCCCGCTGCCAGCGTCCGCGCCAGCTGCGGGCGCAGCGACAGCGCGGCCGCCTGGAGGTCGTTCGCCAGCACCGGCGCCAGCAGGTCCGCATCCCCCGAGGCCAGGGCCGCCAGCAGGGCCGGCGAGGCCACCGGCTCCGGGACCGGCGTCCCGGCGGTGAGCCGGTCGAACTCGCGGAACACCGCCGGGGTCGACAGGCCGCCGTCGGCCACCGCGAACACCCAGTGGAACGCACCCGCGTCCACCGGGGTCAGCAGCTCGCCCCGCCCCGTCCCGAGCGCCGCCCCGCCGACCAGGCTGAACGGCACGTCGCTGCCCAGCTCCGCGCAGATGTCGAGCAGTTCGGCGCGCGGCGTGCCCAGGCCCCACAGGGTGTCGCAGGCCAGCAGGGCAGCCGCCCCGTCCGCGCTGCCGCCCGCCATGCCGCCCGCGACCGGGATGTTCTTCGCGATGTGGAGGCGGACCGACGGGGCGATCCCGGCCCGCGCCGCCAGGACCTCGGCGGCGCGCGCCGCCAGGTTGGTGCGGTCCAGGGGGACCTGGTCGGCGTCCGGGCCCGCGCAGGTCACGGTCAGCTCGTCGGCCGCGGTCGCCGTGACCTCGTCGAACAACGAGACGGCGAGGAAGACGTTGGCGAGGTCGTGGAAGCCGTCGGGGCGGGCCGCGCCCACCGCGAGCTGGACGTTGACCTTCGCGGGGACGCGTACGGTCACGCTCGTACGGGTCACAGGGCCGGCCTCTGCGCCTCGGGCTTGTGCTCGGCGATCGCGGCGAACTCCTCCACCGTCAGCGACTCTCCGCGCGCCTGCGGGGAGACCCCGGCGGCGACCAGCGCCGCCTCGGCTCCCGCCGCCGACCCGGCCCAGCCGGCCAGCGCCGCGCGCAGCGTCTTGCGGCGCTGCGCGAAGGCGGCGTCCACGACCGCGAAGACCTCCGCCTTCGAGGCGGTGGTCTTGATCGGCTCCGCGCGCCGCACCAGCGAGACCAGCCCGGAGTCGACGTTCGGCGCGGGCCAGAACACCTTGCGGCCGATGGCCCCGGCGCGCTTGACGTGCGCGTACCAGTTGGCCTTGACCGAGGGCACCCCGTAGACCTTGTTGCCCGGCTCGGCGGCGAGCCGGTCGGCGACCTCCGACTGCACCATCACCAGGGTCCGCTCGATGGTCGGGAACCGGTCGAGCATGGTCAGCAGGACGGGCACGGCCACGTTGTAGGGCAGGTTCGCCACGAGCGCGGTCGGCGCCGGGCCGGGCAGCTCGGTGACCAGCATCGCGTCGGAGTGGACGAGCGCGAAGCGGTCCTTGCGCCCGGGCATCCGGGCCTCGATGGTGGCGGGCAGCGCCGCCGCGAGGATGTCGTCGATCTCGACGGCGGTGACCCGGTCGGCGGCCTCCAGCAGCGCGAGCGTCAGCGAGCCCAGGCCGGGGCCGACCTCGACGACCACGTCGTCCGGCCGCACCTCGGCGGTGCGCACGATCCGGCGCACCGTGTTGGCGTCGATGACGAAGTTCTGGCCCTTCTGCTTGGTCGGGCGCACACCGAGCGCGGCGGCCAGTTCCCGGATGTCGGCCGGCCCCAGGAGGGCGTCGGAAGGGGTCTCGTTGGGCTGCTGCTCTGCGGTGCTCACCCGCTAAGCCTACGGCCGCAGTGCGGCCACGGACTCGCCCCCCGCTGCACGTAGAGCTTCTTCGCCCGGTAGGTCTGCTCCGAGGCCGGGGCGTCCTGCGGACGGCCGCTGCCGCCGAGGCCCTGCCAGGTCCGTACGTCGAACTGGTAGAGGCCGCCGTAGGTCCCCGAGGGGTCGGTGGCCGAGGGGCGGCCGCCCGATTCGCACTGGGCGAGGGCCCCCCAGTTGAGGCCGTCGGCGCCGGAGACGGAGGTCGGCAGCGGCTTCGTGCCGACCTTGACGAGTTGGGTGACGGGCTCGCGGACGGTCTCCTCCGCGATGGGGCGGGGCTTTTGGCGCACACCGTTGACGGTGCGCAGGCTGTAGGTGACCCGGCGGGCCCCGGGCCGGCCGGCCCGCTCGACGACCTCGGTGCCGGCGAAGAGGGTGGCGTCCTTGACCCTCTCCGTCTCGTACGGGATGCGCTCCTCGCGGACTTCGCGGGTGCCGGTGATGCGCAGCACGGTGATGGTCTGGCCGTCGCGCGGGAAGGCGGTGGGGGCCACGGAGGTCGCGTCCTGGCCGTGCAGGGTGATGCCGGCCTGGTCCAGGGCCTCCTGCACGGTCGCCGCGTTGGTGCGGATGGTGCGTTCGCGGCCGTCGGCCATGAAGGTGACGCTGCGTTCGGTGCGGACGCTGAGGGCCAGCCCGCTGCGCGGGACGGGGGCGGTGCGGGGCGCGGAGAGGTAGGCGCCCTCGGCGCGGATGCCGAACTGGCGCAGCGCCCCCTCGACGGTGCGGGCGGTGGTCCACACCTGGCGCTGCTGTCCGTCGAGGGTCAGGCGCAGGGGGCGGCCGTAGCGGACGACGACCTGTTCTCCGTCGTCGAGGGGTGCGCCGGGGGCGGGGGCGACGAGGTCGTGGGGTCCGACGTCGAGGCCTTCGGAGGCCAGCAGTTCGTCGACGTCGTCGGCGAAGGTGTGCAGGGTGCGCGGGACCCCGTCGACGGTGAGGCGCACCGCCTTGTCGGCGGCGACGAAGGCGGTGGTGCCGCCGGCGAGGAAGGCGACGACCAGGGCCTGCGGCACCATCCGCCGCCAGGCGCCCGGCGGCGGCTCGGCGGGGGCGGCGCGGCGGCGCCTGCCGGTACCGGGCGCGGACGCGGGGGAGGCGGGCCCCGGCGCGAATGCGGGCGCGGCCGCCGGTTCGGGCAGCAGGGCGACCGGGGCCGGAGCGGGGGCCCGGCGGCGCCCCGACCCGGCCGCGACGGCTGCGGCCGCCCCGCCGCCCGGACCGTACCCGGGGGCCGTGGCGGCCACGGCGGGCACCGTCGGCGCCTCGGGGTCGGGACGCCCGGCCGCCCGGCCGCCCTGGCGGGCGCGGCGGCGACCGGCCCGCCGCGGGCCCGGGACGCCGGGATCCGGCGGCCCCGGATCCTCGTACGCCCCTGGACCCTCGTACGCCCCCGGATCCCCGTACGCCCCCGGAACGGGACCGCCACGGCGGTGACTGCCCTGCGTATCGCTCACGACGCTCGCTCCACTGCTGTTGCGGCACCCGGTGGTTCGGGCACGGCACCATAGCGGAGGAGTCGTCACGCACCAAAGTCGTCCCGTCACACAGCGTGTCGTACGGCGGGCGTGCTCAAGGGTGCTCGGTACGTGCTCAGTACCCGAAGGCGCGCGCCGTGTTGGCGGCCAGCGCGGTGGCCATCGCGTCCTCGTCGATGCCGCGGACCGCGGCCATCGCCCGTACCGTCAGCGGAATGAGGTACGGGGCGTTGGGCCGTCCGCGGTACGGCGCCGGGGTGAGGTACGGGGCGTCGGTCTCGACGAGCACCAGCTCCAGCGGGGCCACGGCCAGGGCCTCGCGCAGCGGGGCCGCGTTCTTGAAGGTGACCGTTCCGGCGAAGGACATGTAGTACCCGGCGGCGGCGCACTCCCGCGCCATGTCGGCGTCCCCGGAGTAGCAGTGGAAGACGGTGCGCTCGGGCGCGCCTTCCTCGCGCAGCACGCGCAGTACGTCCGCGTGGGCGTCGCGGTCGTGGATCACGAGGGCCTTGCCCCGGCGCTTGGCGATCTCGATGTGGGCGCGGAAAGAACGCTCCTGCGCGGCCATGCCCTCCGGTCCGGTGCGGAAGTGGTCCAGGCCGGTCTCGCCGACCGCCTTGACGTGGTCCAGCGCGGCCAGGGCTTCGATCTCGGCGAGCGCCTCGTCGAGCGCGGCCTCTCCGCCGCCGGTGCGGGCACCTTGGCGGGACCATCCGTCGGGGTCGCCGTGCACGATCCGGGGGGCCTCGTTCGGGTGCAGGGCCACGGCCGCGTGGACGTTGTCGTACGCGGCGGCCGTCTCGGCGGCCCAGCGGGAGCCCTTCACGTCGCAGCCGACCTGGACGACCGTGGTCACACCCACCGAGGCGGCCTTGGCGAGGCCCTCCTCGACGGTGCCGGACTGCATGTCCAGGTGGGTGTGCGAATCCGCCACCGCCACCCGGAGGGGTTCGGGCAGCGGTGGCGGTGCGTCCTTGGAGGCCCGGGAGGCGGAGGCCGGCGAAGTGCTCATACGGCCGATCTTATGACCGGCGGAAGATCCCCAGCAGACGGGAGAGCAGGCCCGGGTTCTTCTCCGCCTCGTCGATGGCGACGGGCCCGGGGGCGTCGTGCGTACGGGGCGCCTTGTGCCGCTTGGGGGGCCGCGGGACGTTCGCACCCGCCGGGACGGGGCCGGCGATCCCGGGGGCGATCCGGTGGTGGTAGAGCTGGTCGAGCATGCCGAGCACCGAGGAGACCTGTCCGGCGCGCATGATGCGGACCACGTGTCCGCCGCAGTTGTGACAGGTCGGGTTGGACAGCGGGGAGGGCACGCGCTCGCCTTCGGCCTTGTACATGATGAACGGATCGCCCTTGGCGTCCACGTGGTGCTCTATGTCGTAGGCCTGCTCCCACCCGTACCCGCACCTCATGCACGCGAAGGAGTACGCCTCGCGCACGGTCTGCACGGCGGCGCCGACGGATGTGCCGGGGGCGGACGGCGCCGTCACCGGTACCGGGGTTTCAGCGATCTCACTCATGCCAGCTCCTCTTGTTCCACTGGTGCCCTTGCCAGTGGACGCCTCTTCGGGCGGGAGCGCATCAGGCCCTGTCCAGTGTTGGACGGTCTTTGGGCGACTCATGCCCAAAGACCCCGGTGCGCGGTCTGAGCTTTGCTTTTCAGGTTAGCTCTTTACCGTCTTACGGCACCTTTTGTGCCGCATTCTTTGCCGCGACGACCGCGTCGAACACGTCGCGCTTGGGTACCCCCGCCTCGGCTGCGACCGCCGCGATGGCCTCCTTGCGCCGCTCTCCCGCCTCCTCGCGCACCCGCACCCTGCGCACCAGCTCCTCGTCGTCCACGTCGCCGGGGGCCGCCGCCGGGGCGCCCTCCACGACGATCGTGATCTCCCCGCGGACGCCCTCGGCGGCCCAGGCGGCCAGCTCGCCGAGCCCGCCGCGCTTGACCTCCTCGTACGTCTTGGTCAGCTCGCGGCACACGGCGGCGCGGCGCTCGGCGCCGAACACCTCGGCCATGGCGGCCAGGGTGTCGTCGAGCCGGTGCGGGGCCTCGAAGTAGACGAGCGTGCGCCGCTCGGCCTCCACCTCACGGAGCCGGCCGAGCCGTTCGCCCGCCTTGCGCGGCAGGAACCCCTCGAAGCAGAAGCGGTCCACCGGCAGTCCGGACATGGCCAGCGCGGTGAGCACCGCGGACGGCCCGGGGACGGCGGTGACCTTGACGTCCTTCTCGACGGCGGCGGCCACCAGCCGGTAGCCGGGGTCGGAGACCGAGGGCATGCCGGCGTCGGTGACCAGCAGGACCCGCTTGCCGTCCAGGAGGGCTTCGACCAGCTCGGGGGTGCGCGCGGACTCGTTGCCCTCGAAGTACGACAGGACGCGCCCGGTGGTGTGCACGCCCAGGCCCTGGGTCAGCCGGCGCAGCCGCCGGGTGTCCTCGGCGGCGATCACGTCGGCCCGCTCCAGCTCGGCTGCGAGTCGCGGCGGGGCGTCCGCGAGGTCGCCGATGGGGGTGCCGGCGAGTACGAGGACTCCTGCCGGAGGGGTGGGCCCGGTCGTGCGGGGCTGGTCGGTCGTCACCCGTCCATCCTCTCAGTCCCGCGCCCCCGGCCTCCCCGGTGCTGGGGTTCTCACAGATCCGTTCCCTACGATGTGCCGGTGACCAAGACCGCGACGCCGCCGCCCAGCCCCGCGGGGGCCCCGCCCGCCCCGCCGGCAGGACGTGAAGAAGAGCCGTCCACCTGGCTGCGCCGGCTGCGCGCCTTCGGCTACGCGCCGGGCGGCGGCGCGGGCGCGGTCCACGGTGACGTGCGCACCCGCCTGGTGCCCCCGTACGTCCGGCCCTCCCCCCAGCTGTGGATGACCTTCGGGCTTCCGCAGCAGGTGTGGGGCACCTGGCAGCGGGTCATGGCGTGGGCCGGGCCGCTGCTGGTGGCGCTCGTCGCCGGTGCGCTGCGGTTCGTGCACCTGGGCAGCCCGAAGGCGGTGATATTCGACGAGACGTACTACGCCAAGGACGCCTGGGCCACGATCAAGCAGGGCTACGAGGCGAGCTGGCCCAAGGACATCGACAAGTCGATCCTCGCCGACCCCGGCTCCGTGCCCCTCCCGCCGGACCCGGGCTACGTCGTGCACCCGCCCGTCGGCAAGTGGGTCATCGGGCTCGGCGAGTGGATGTTCGGCCTCACGCCCTTCGGCTGGCGGTTCATGACCGCCGTGCTCGGCACCCTCTCGGTGCTGATGCTGTGCCGGATCGGGCGGCGCCTGCTGCGTTCGACGTTCCTGGGCTGCCTGGCGGGGGCGCTGCTCGCGGTGGACGGCCTGCACCTGGTGATGAGCCGCACCGCGCTGCTCGACCTGGTGCTGATGTTCTTCGTCCTGGCCGCCTTCGGGGCGCTGCTCATCGACCGGGACAGGGCCAGGGCCCGGCTCGCGGACGCGCTCCCCGTGGACGACGAGGGCCGGACCCGGCCCGACGTGAAGATCGCGGAGACGCTGGGGCTGGGCTGGCGCCCCTACCGGATCCTGGCGGGGGTGTGTCTGGGCCTGGCCGCGGGCACGAAGTGGAACGGCTTCGTCGTGCTGGCCTTCTTCGGCATCCTCACCGTGCTGTGGGACGCCGCCGCGCGGCGCACGGCGGGCGCGGGCGCCCCGTACGCGGCGATGCTGCGCCGCGACGCGCTGCCCGGCTTCCTGTCCACGGTTCCGGTCGCGGTGGTGACGTACGTGGCCTCGTGGTCGGGCTGGATCCTGAGCCCGGACAACGGCAAGGGCGGCTACCTGCGCGACTGGGCGGCCAAGAACGACCAGGGCAGCGCGCTGTCGTTCCTGCCGGAGTGGCTGCGCAGCCTGTGGCACTACGAGACCGAGGTGTACCGGTTCCACGTGGGCCTGACCTCGGGGCACACCTACGAGTCGAACCCGTGGAGCTGGCTGGTCCTGGGCCGTCCCGTGTCGTACTTCTACGAGTCCCCGGAGCCCGGGACCGACGGGTGCCCGGCGACGGCGGCGGGCAAGTGCGCCCGCGAGGTGCTGGCCCTGGGCACGCCGCTGCTGTGGTGGGCGGGGTGTTTCGCGCTGCTGTACGTCCTGTGGCGGTGGTTCTTCCGCCGTGACTGGCGGGCGGGCGCGATCGCGTGCGCGCTGGGCGCCGGCCTGCTGCCCTGGTTCAACTACCAGGAGCGGACCATCTTCTTCTTCTACGCGGTGGTCTTCGTCCCGTACCTGTGCCTGGCGGTGGCGATGATGATCGGCGCCCTGCTGGGCCCGGCCGGATCGAGCGAGCGCCGGCGGACGCTGGGCGCGATCGGAGCGGGGCTCCTGGTCCTGCTGATCGTGTGGAACTTCATCTACTTCTGGCCCATCTTCACGGGCCAGACCCTCCCGATGGACTCCTGGCGGGCCAGGATGTGGCTGGACACCTGGGTGTGATCCCCCAGGGATCGACGCACATCGTCCGGGAGCTCGGGGACATCGACCCGTGATCCTGACGGCCGCTCGAGCGGCAGGGGGCCCTCCCGTGGGACGGGAGGGCCCCCGGCCATGTACCGGCCCTTTTCGGCCATCAGCCGTACCGGTCCGGTAACAAGAGCGAACGACGACTGAAACCCCGCGTAAGGTCCACACCAAGGATTCTTTGAACACGTTCAGGGAATCGTGGCTCTCGGGGGAGGACTCAAGTGAACGGGGCAGCCAAGGGCGCCATGATCGGCGGGGTGGTCATCGCCCTCGTCGGCGGCGCCGGATTCGGGGTGTACTCCCTGGTCGGGGACGCGGGGGACAACGGCAAGGGCGGCGCCGGGAGCGACACCGGCGTCCAGTCGCAGAAGGGCAGCGGGCCCGTCACCGAGAAGGAGACCGCGGCCACCGCGAAGGCCTTCCTGGCGGCGTGGGCCGCGGGGGACGACCGGGCTGCGGCCGACCTGACGAACAACCAGCAGGCCGCGCAGACCGCCGTGGCCGACTACCGGGCCAAGGCCTACGTGTCCAAGGCGGCCATCACGCCGGGCACGCCGAACGGCACCACCGTGCCGTTCAAGGTCGAGGCGGAGATCACGTACGAGGGCGTGACCAAGCCCCTCGCGTACGAGTCCCAGCTGACCGTGGTGCGCGGCCTGACCAGCGGCAAGCCGCTGGTCGACTGGCAGGCCTCGGTGATCCACCCTCAGCTGCAGAAGGACGAGAAGCTGCGCGCGGGCACCCCGGCGAGCCCGCCCGTCAAGGCGGTCGACCGCAGCGGCGAGGAGCTGACCGCCGAGAAGTACCCCTCGCTGCGTCCGGTCCTGGACCAGCTGCGCGAGACGTACGGGGCCAAGGCGGGCGGCAAGGCGGGCGCCGAGGTCTGGATCGAGCCGGCGGACCAGAACACGCCGAAGCGGACCCTGCTGACCCTGGTCGAGGGAGAGCCGAGCGTCCTCAAGACGTACCTGGACGCGAAGGTCCAGGCGGCGGCCGAGCGGGCGGTGGCCCGGTTCCCCGAGGCCTCGGTGGTCGCGATCAAGCCGAGCAACGGGCACATCCTCGCGGTCGCGAACCACCGGCAGGACGGCTTCAACGCGGCGATGGCGGGCAACCGGGCACCCGGTTCCACGATGAAGATCGTGACGGGGGCGATGCTGCTGGACCGCGGCCTGGTGGCCGCCGACAAGCCCGCGGAGTGCCCGAAGGAGGTCTCGTGGGGCGGCCGCGCCTTCCACAACCTGAAGAACTTCGAGCTGCCGGCCGGCACGAGCTTCGCGACCTCGTTCGCCCGGTCCTGCAACACCGCCTTCATCAAGCAGATCAAGCCCGTCGACGACGACTCCGCGCTGCCCAAGGAGGCCGAGGAGGTCTTCGGCATCGGGCTGGACTGGAAGACGGGCATCAAGTCCACCGACGGCAAGGTCCCGGCGGCGACGGGCGCGGCGGCCGCCGCGGAGTACATCGGGCAGGGTCAGATCACCATGAACCCGCTCAACGTCGCCTCCATCACGGCGACCGCCCGAACGGGCGTCTTCCGCCAGCCGCTGCTGGTCTCCGCCGAGCTCGACGGCCGCACCATCGCGACGGCGCAGCGCCGGATGAAGCCCGCGGTGCAGCAGCAGCTGGTCTCCATGATGAAGCTGACGGCGACCAGCGGCACCGGCCGCGAGGCGATGTCCTCGGTCGGCGGCTCGGACAAGGGGGCCAAGACCGGCTCCGCGGAGGTCGACGGCGCGGGCAGCCCCGACAGCTGGTTCACCGGCTTCAGCGGCGACCTGGCCGCGGCCGCCATGGTAGAAGGCGGCGGCCACGGCGGCGACGCGGCGGGCCCCATCGTGGCCTCGGTGCTGAACGGCGGCTGACTCCCGCCTGCGGCCACCCGGGGGCGTCCATGCATCCGTTCGAGGGGGTCTTGTAGGCCGATCTGTTGACCTCCGTCCCGGAGCGCTCAAGATCCCGGGGCCGTCGTCCGTTGCTCTCGGAGGAACTTCGAACTCGCGGCCTGGGCGTCACCCGCTGCCGGTCGCATTCCGTCCCGAAGGAGCGCTGCAAATGACTCGTGAGCACAGGTCCAGAACGCCGCTCGGTCCCATCCCGTCCACTCGGGCATGGCAAATGGGGGGTGCTCTGGCCTCGCTCTCCCTGGTGCTCGTGGGCATGGCCAGCCCGGTCGTCGCGGCGGCCAAGCCGGCCGTCCCGGTCGTCAGCGCCGCCACCCCCTCGGGCGGCGACGAGTGCGACCCGCACGACGGGCGGCCGCCGCACGACGAGCCGCCGTACGGCCAGCCGCTGCACAGCGTGCTGCTCGACAAGTACCTGGGGGGCGGCGACGATGACGGGCCCCCGCCCGGGCACGACGGCCGGGACGAGCACTGCCCGCCGGACGGCGCCGTAGGCCCCACGGGCCCCACGGGTCCGACCGGTCCGGCCGGCCCGACGGGTGCGACGGGTGCCACCGGAGCGACGGGCGCGACCGGCCCGACCGGCGCCGGCGGCGGCGCGACCGGCCCGACGGGTCCGGCGGGCCCGACGGGTGCGACGGGTGCGACCGGCCCGGCCGGTCCGACCGGCGCCGGCGGCGGCGCGACCGGCCCGACGGGCCCCGCGGGCGCGACCGGTGCCACCGGAGCCACGGGCGCGACCGGTGCCACGGGTGCCACCGGAGCGACGGGTGCCACCGGCCCCTGCTCCGACATCGACACCTACAGCCCCTCCAACACCGAGGACTTCCAGGCCGTCCTCACCGGCGGGCGCGCGTACGTGGGCAAGGCGTCCGTACCGGGCGGCACGATCGTCTGGCAGGACCTCACCAACACGGTCCCGACCATGACCGACCCGGCGAACCCCAACTACCCGCCCAACGTCTGCGGCATCGCGATCGAGGCCCAGGGCAACGACGCGTTCGTCAAGGTCGTGACGACGGACGGGACCGTGTGGCAGACGCACGGCGACATCCAGGGCCAGACCTTCGTCTGGGACGAAGCCTGGGTCCAGCAGACGACGCCCACCCCGGCCAACCCTCCGCTGCGGGGCAAGTTCAAGGGCGACATGAGCCTGGGCTCGCCCAGCAACATCCCGCAGAGCCTGCGCCGTTCCTGACCCCGCTCACGAGCGGCGGCGGCGACGGGCGGGCGATGCGCCCCTGACCTGACGCAGTGCCCACACGCAGTACCCACGCGGCCCGGAGTGCCGTCGGACCTCGGTCCGGCGGACACTCCGGGCCGTCCGGCGTCCCGGTGGTCGTGGACCCTCCCCGCACCTCCACGACGAGGACACGAGAACCCCGCCCCGCCCCATGCCCTGCACATGGCGACGGCCCGTACCACTCCAGCGGAGTTGCACGGGCCGTCGTCGGGCGGGGTGTTCCTGTGTCAGGGCGCGGCCGGGGCCACGACGGCAAGCGCCGGACCGCCCGGCATGACGGAGCTGGCCTGCGCGACGACGGTGCGCGCCGGCGCGGCGGGAGCGGCGGGGGCGGCGGCCGGAGCGGCGGGCGCGGCCGCCGGGGTGGCGGGCTGCACGAGCAGCGGCTCGGCCGCCTGCTGGAGGGTCGTCGCGCCGCCGTTGGTCAGGACCACGGTCGGGTTGAGGATCCTCGAGAGCGAGATGTCGGAGACGTTGAGGCTGTCGAGGAGCGAGACCAGCGGGTCGGCCGCGTAGGCGGGCGCGCCGCCGAAGAGGAGGACCGTGCCGGCCAGGGCGCCGACTACTGAGGTTCGGTTGATCTGCATGTACGGGAAACGCGCGGCCGCCGCCCCCGGACACCGGTCCCGCCCGGCCCGTCCCTCGTTCGGCTCCGCCTTTCCCCCGTCCGGCCCCGCGCGAACGCCCGCCGTACGACAAGCGCCCCGTCCTGAGGGTGAAACCGCGGGCCGGCGGCTCGTTCGCGCGCCGGAGCTGCCCCCTCGCCCTCGTTGACGGACGGCCCGGGGGCACAAGGCCGGGCCGGCCGGGCCCGGGGTCAGGAGGCGAGCGCCGTGCGCAGGGCCCGTACGAGTGCCTGGGCGCGCGGGTCGGCGGTGACCGACTTGGCGTGGGCGTTGGTGACGTAGCCGAAGCCGATGCCCGCCTCCGGGTCCGCGAAGGCCAGGGAGCCGCCGCGGCCGGGGTGGCCGAAGGAGGCGGGCGAGAGCAGCGGCGAGGCCGGGCCGTGCAGCATGTAGCCGGGGCCGAAGCGGGTGTTCACCACCAGGACGCGGTCCGGGCCGGCCGAGAGCTCCTTGCCGGCCAGTGCGGTGGTGGCCGGGGTGAAGATCCGTGCGCCGTCCTCCACCACGCCGATGGTGGCCGCGTAGAAGCGGGCCAGGGCGCGGGCCGTGCCGATGCCGTTCGAGGCCGGCAGCTCGGCGGCCCGGTAGGCGGGGTCGTTCTCGTCGGGCAGCGGGTCGATGGCCGCGAAGGCGCGGCGGGTCAGGGAGTCGGGGTCGGCGTAGGCCTCCGAAACGTTTCTCCTCGGCCGGGTCTTGAGCATGCCCGCGCCCTGCGGCGGGTCGACCGGCGCCACCCGCCCCACCCGGTGGGCCTCGCCCTCCGGCAGGCCGATCCAGAACTCCAGCCCCAGCGGCTCTGCGATCTCCTCGGCCAGGATCCCCCCGACCGTGCGACCGG
Organism: Streptomyces sp. NPDC048349; assembly: GCF_040651925.1. Classification (NCBI taxonomy): domain Bacteria; kingdom Bacillati; phylum Actinomycetota; class Actinomycetes; order Kitasatosporales; family Streptomycetaceae; genus Streptomyces; species Streptomyces sp. NPDC048349. Next base: position 39,803 of record NZ_JBEZLA010000031.1, read on the forward strand.
TCGCCCGCAGCACCAGCTCGGACAGCAGCCAGCTGTAGGTCTGCGCGTGGTAGCCGTGCTCGGTCCCGGGCTCCCAGAACGGCTGCTGCGCGGCGACGGCGTGCGGTCCGCTGACCCCGTCCGCGGCCTCGGCCGCGGTCAGCCCGCGCTCCAGCGCCGGAAGTCCCGCGCGGTGCGCGAGCAGATCGCGCACCAGGGTCCGGTCCTTGCCGCCCGCCTTGAACTCCGGCCAGTACGAGCCCACCGGCGCGTCCAGGTCCAGCAGCCCGCGCTGGTGCAGCAGCAGGGGGACGGCGGCGGCCACGCCCTTGGTCGCGGAGCGGACGATCTGCGCGGTGTCCGCGGTCCAGGGTGACCGGGGCCCGGTGCCGTCCGCGTCCTTGGTGCCGCCCCACAGGTCCACGACCTTGCGGCCGTCCCGGTAGACGGCCACCGCCGCGCCCCGGTCCCCCAGCACCTCGAAATTGCGTACGAACGCTTCTCTGACGGGCTCGAAGCCCTCCGTCACCACACCCTGGATGTCCACGCGCTGTGCAACAACCTGCGACCGGTGCTTATGCCACCGATACGGAACGCGGGTCGAAGCCGAAGGGCAGCTCCAGGCGGTTGGCCCGCATGAGCTGCTCGTCGCACAGCAGGTCCTGGGTCCGGCCGTCGGCGGCGATCACGCCCTCGCTCAGGACGACCGAGCGCGGGCACAGCTCCAGCGCGTACGGCAGGTCGTGGGTCACCATCAGCACCGTCACGTCGAGCGAGCGCAGGATGTCCGCGAGCTCGCGCCGCGAGGCCGGGTCCAGGTTGGAGGAGGGCTCGTCCAGGACCAGGATCTCGGGCCGCATGGCCAGTACGGTCGCCACCGCGACCCGGCGGCGCTGCCCGAAGGACAGGTGGTGCGGCGGGCGGTCGGCGAAGCCGGCCATGCCGACCTTCTCCAGCGCGTCCCGGACCCGTTCCTCCAGCTCGGCGCCGCGGATCCCGGCCGCTGCGGGGCCGAAGGCCACGTCCTCCCGGACGGTCGGCATGAAGAGCTGGTCGTCGGGGTCCTGGAAGACGATCCCCACCCGGCGCCGGATCTCGGCGAGGTGCCGCTTCTCCACGGGCGTGCCGGCCACCCGCACGGAGCCGACCCCGCCGGCCAGGATGCCGTTGAGGTGCAGCACGAGGGTGGTCTTGCCGGCGCCGTTCGGCCCGAGGAGGGCCACCCGCTCGCCCCGCGCGACGGTCAGGTCCACCCCGAAGAGGGCCTGGTGCCCGTCGGGGTAGGCGTAGGCGAGGCCGGAGACCTCCAGGGAGGGGGACTGCGGGGAGGGGGAAGCAGCGTTCACAGGGTCCATCCCATCAGACAGACGGCGAGGGCCGTCACCGGGAGCGCGGCCGCGTGCGCCCACTGCGTGCGGGTGGCCACCACCTCGTCGATCACCGGCATCGAACCGGTGTAGCCGCGGCTGACCATCGCCAGGTAGACCCGCTCGCCGCGCTCGTAGGAGCGGATGAACAGCGCGCCCGCCGTCTTGGCCAGCACCCCCCAGTGCCGGATCCCGCGCGCCTCGAACCCGCGCGAGCGCCGCGCGATGGACATCCGGCGCAGCTCGCCGGTGATCACGTCCCCGTACCGGATCATGAACGAGGCGATCTGCACCAGCAGCGGCGGCAGCTTCAGCCGCTGGAGGCCCAGCAGCAGCGCCCGCAGCTCCGTCGTCGAGGCGAGGAGCACGGACGCGGCGACGCCGAGGGTGCCCTTGGCGAGCACGTTCCAGGCGCCCCACAGTCCGGAGACGCTGAGCGACAGGCCCCAGACCTCCACCCGCTCGCCCTCGGCCACGAAGGGCATCAGCACGGCGAAGGCCACGAACGGGATCTCGATCAGCAGCCTGCGCAGCAGGAAGCCGGCCGGTACCCGGGCGGCGGCCGCGACGGCGCCGAGCAAGAGGGCGTAGGCCCCGAAGGCCCACACCGCCTCGCGCGGGGTGGAGACCACGACCACCACGAAGGCGAAGGCCGCCGCGAGCTTGCAGTGCGGCGGCAGCGCGTGCACCGCCGAGTGCCCGTGCCGGTAGAGCCGGTGGGCGTGGCCCGCACCCACCTCAGACCGCCGGTGCCTGGGCCGGGGCGGCCTGCTCGTCCGTACGGCGGCGGCGGACCACCCAGAAGACGCCTGTGCCGACGGCGACGGTCGCCCCGACGCCGAGGGCGCCCGCGAGCCCGCCGGAGAGGCGGGCGTCGGCGACGTCCTTGACGGCGTAGTCGGCGAGCGGGGAGCCGGCGGCCGCATGCTCCTCGGCCTTGGCGTCGATGCCCTGGTCGGCGGCGACCTTCTCCAGGCCGTCGGGGCTGGCGGAGGCGTAGAAGGAGACGAAGCCGGCGAGGACCAGGGCGGTGACCAGGCCGGTGACCCACACCTTCGTGGTGGAGCGGGCCGGGGCGGGGGCGGAGGCGGCGGCCGGGGCGTCGACCAGTACGCCGCCGACGCGCAGCTTCAGCGGGGCGGCCAGTCGGCGCGCGCCGTGCACCAGGTCGGGCCGTACCGCGATCACTGCGCCCACGGTGGCCGCGGTGATGGCGGCCTCGCCGAGGCCGATGAGCACGTGCACGCCGACCATCGCGGTGAACACCTTGCCGAGGGAGACGTCGGCGGTGCCGCCGACGGCGTAGAGGGCGGTGAAGGCGGCGGCCGCGCCGGGCACCGAGAGCAGGGCTCCGGCGAAGGCGGCGACGGTCACCGAGCGGCGGGTGGCGGGCAGCACCGCGAGCAGCCCGCGGAAGACGGCGTAGGACAGGACGACGGTGACGACGCCCATGACGGTGATGTTGACGCCGAGGGCGGTCAGGCCGCCGTCGGCGAAGAGGATGCCCTGCATGAGCAGGACCACGGACACGCACAGCACGCCCGTGTAGGGGCCGACGAGTATCGCGGCGAGCGCACCGCCCAGCAGGTGCCCGCTGGTGCCGGCGGCGACGGGGAAGTTCAGCATCTGCACGGCGAAGATGAAGGCGGCGACGAGGCCGGCCAGGGGCGCCGTGCGTTCGTCGAGCTCGCGCCGGGCGCCGCGCAGGCTCACGGCGACAGCCGCGGCGGCCGCCACTCCGGCAGCCACCGATACGGGTGCATTGATGAATCCGTCGGGCACATGCATGGAGAGGGCTCCGCTTCTCACACCGTCTTTAACCGTTCAAGAATAGTGCCCAGTTGCAAATGATTGGCAAGAGCGTCTGTGTCACAAATGGATCCGTGCGGATTCGCGTGGGTATGCGAGGCTTGAGCAAACGGACGCACATGTTCCGAATAGAGGAGTCTTGTCGTGTCAGCCACCGCCGAGAATCCCCCCGCGACAGCCACCGCCACCGCGATCGCCGTCGAGGAGCGCGTCACCGCGCGCGTGATCAGCGACGACCCGCTCTACCGGAAGGTTCCGGTGGCCCTGCGCTTCGCCGCGTCCGAGCCGCTGGCCGTGCGGATCGTCTTCCCCGCGGACCTGTCCCCCGAGGGCACCGACAACGAGTGGGTCTTCCCCCGCGCCCTCCTGGAGGCGGGCCTCCAGGCCCCGAGCGGAACCGGGGACGTGCGCATCTGGCCCTGCGGCCGCGTCCAGGCCGTCGTGGAGTTCCACTCCCCCGAAGGCGTCGCCGTGGTCCAGTTCGACATCGCGGCCCTGCGCCGCTTCCTGCGCCGTACGTACGCCGCCGCCACCCGGTAGGCGCAACGCGACCCGTTCGGACGCAAGGCGACCCGTTCGGACGCAACGCGAGCCGTTCGGACAGGACGCGACCCGTTCGGACGCCACGCGAACCGGCCCCGTACTGCCTGGTCAGCAGGCAGTACGGGGCCGGCGTATCGGCCGTGGGCGGGCCGGTCAGGCGTTGACCAGCTCGCGGTCCTTGTCCGGCCCCTCCGGGGAATCCGACGCCCCGGCGAGGTGCTTGCGCAGGCTCTCGCCCTCCACGTCGACGTTCGGCAGGAGCCGGTCCAGCCAGCGCGGCAGCCACCAGGCCTTGTGCCCGAGCAGGGCGAGCACCGCCGGGACGATGGCCATCCGGACCACGAAGGCGTCGAAGAAGACGGCGACGGCCAGACCGAAGCCGATCATCTTGACCATCTGCTCAGTGGCTCCGATGAAGCCCGCGAACACCGCGATCATGATGACGGCGGCGGCGACGACCACCCGCGCGCTGTACTGGAAGCCGGTCACCACGGCCTGACCCGGGCGCTCGCCGTGGACGTACGCCTCGCGCATGCGGGTGACGAGGAACACCTCGTAGTCCATGGCCAGACCGAAGACCACGCCCACCATGAAGATCGGCATCATCGACATGATCGGGCCGGTCTGCTCCACGCCGAAGAGCGAGCCGAGCCAGCCCCACTGGAAGACCGCGACGACCGCGCCGAGAGCGGCGACCACCGAGAGCAGGAAGCCGAGGGCCGCCTTGAGCGGGACCAGGATCGAGCGGAACACCAGCATCAGCAGCAGGAAGGCGAGGCCGACCACGAGCGCCAGGTAGGGCAGCAGTGCGTCGTTCATCTTCTGCGAGAAGTCGATGTTCATCGCGGTGGCGCCGGTGACGAGGACGTCGTCCCCGCTGCCGTCGCGGATCGTGTGGACCAGGTCCTCCGTCGCGGTGGAGGACGGGCGGTCCTTCGGGACGACGGTGATCACCGCGGCGTCGCCGGCCTCGTTGGGGGTCGGCGGGGTGACCGCGGCCACGCCCTCCAGGCCCTTGATGCGGTCGACCGTCTTGTCGGCGAGCGCCCTGTCGCCGTCGACGACCACCATCAGGGGGCCGTTGAAGCCCGGGCCGAAACCGTCGGACAGCAGGTCGTAGGCCTTGCGCTGGGTGGTGGAGACCGGCTGGGCTCCGTCGTCCGGCAGGCCCATCTCCAGCTTGCCCGCCGGGACGGCGATGACGCCGAGGCCGATCACACCGGCCAGCAGGACCGTGACCGGGCGGCGCAGGACGAAGCGGGCCCAGCGGGTGCCGCCGTTGGCCTTCTTCTCGGTGCCCGCCGGCTTGCCCTTGCCGAACAGCTTGCTCTTCTCGCCCGCCGGCAGGACCTTCTTGCCCGCGAAGCCCAGGATGGCCGGGACCAGGGTGAGGGCGACCAGCACCGCGATGACCACGGTTCCGGCGGCCGCGAAGCCCATCTTGGTCAGCATGGGGATGTTGACGACGGCCAAGCCCACCAGGGCGATGACCACGGTCAGACCGGCGAAGACGACGGCGGACCCGGCAGTGCCGGCGGCCCGGCCGGCGGCCTCGTCCCGCGCGCGGCCCTCGGCGAGCTCCGCGCGGTAGCGGGAGACGATGAAGAGCGCGTAGTCGATGCCGACCGCGAGGCCGATCATCGTGGCGAGGGTGGCGGTGGTGTTGCCGAGGTCCAGCACGTTGGCGAGCGCAGTGATGGAGGAGACGCCGATGCCCACGCCGATCAGCGCGGTCAGCAGCGGCAGACCGGCCGCGATCAGCGAGCCGAAGGTGATGACGAGGACGATCGCGGCGACCACGATGCCGACGATCTCACCCGGGCCGGTCTCGGGCGCCGTCATCAGTGCGTCGCCGCCGATCTCGACGGTCAGGCCCTGCGCCTGGGCGCCCTTGCCCGACTCCTTCAGCGCGTCGCGGGTCGCGTCGGTCAGCTCCATGCCGCTGACCTTGTACTTGGTGCTGATGTAGGCGGTGGAGCCGTCCTGGCTCACGGCCTGGCTCTGGAACGGGTCGGCGACCGAGGAGATCTGGTCCTTGCCCGGACCGGACTTCAGGTCCTCGACGATCTTCTCGACCTGGGCCTTGGGCGCGGGGTCGGTGACCTTGGCGCCGTCCGGGGCCTTGATGACGATCCGGGCGGTGGCGCCGTCGGCGGCCATGCCCGGGAACTTCTCGTCCAGCACGTCGAAGGCCTTCTGGGCCTCCGTGCCGGGTATGGAGAAGGAACCTGAGGTGGGTGCGGACGCCGATGCCGCGCCGAATCCGGCGGCGAACAGCAGCGCCACCCAGATGAGGGCGACGAGGCCGCGGCGCCGGAAGGCGCCCCGGCCGAGGCGGTAGAGGAAGGTGGCCACGTCGGTGGTTCTCCCGTTCGGGTCGTGGGATGGATCCGGTGCGGATCAGGGCATGGAGAGCCGGCCCGACGACGAGAGCGGCGTGTCAGGAACAGCGGGCAGTACAGCGGGGACGGGGAAAGCGGGGAGTTCAGACGCCGAGGGCGGGGAAGACCACGGCGTCGATGAAGTGGCCGAGGAAGTTCCGGTCCACCGGGCGGTCCTCGATCAGCGGGAGCGCGATGAACGCCCCGATGAGCATGTGCGGTACGAAGTCCAGTGCCGGACAGTCCGGGCGGATCTCCCCCCGGTCCACCGCACGCTGGAGCATCGCCTGGAGACCGTTGATCTCCGGGTCGACCAGCAGGTCCCGCAGGGCCTTGTGGAGCTCCGGGCTCTCGTGGACGGCGTGGGCCAGGCCCCGCATGAGCGCGGTGTCCTTGGCCATCTGCGCGTCGTCGGAGCATTCGACCATGCGCGCGAAGTCCGTGCGCAGGCTGCCCGTGTCGATTTCCCGCAGCGAGACGGGCTGCGTGCATCGCAGGGCCTTGGCGACCAGCTCGGGCTTGCTCCCCCACTGGCGGTAGAGGGTGGCCTTGCTGGACTTGGTGCGGGCGGCGACCGCGTCCATGGTCAGCGCCTCGTACCCCACTTCGCGGAGCAGGTCCAGGACCGCTCCGTGGAGTTCGGCTTCCCGCTCGGGGGTGATCCGGCTGCGCCGGGCCGCCATCGCCTCGGTCATCTCCGTGCCTCCCGCCCGAACGCGCCTCTTATCGAAACGAATGTGTTCCGTACGCCTACGACGATACCCCGGTGCCCAACGAAACGAAACCGTTCCGTTTCGTTTCGGGAGTGGCATGGATCACCTGTACGAGTTGCCGGGCCCCCCTGGCGCGGAAAGCATTGGGGGGTGAGTCACGACGTCGCGTACCTCCGCTTCCCGCACCTGCACGACGACCTGCTGTGCTTCGCCACCGAGGACGATCTTTGGTTGGCGCCCTTGGTTCCCCCTGGAGCTCCGGTCGGCCGCGCCTGGCGGATCACCGTCGACCGGACCCGGGTCAGCCACCCGCGCTTCTCCCCCGACGGCAGGCACATCGCCTTCACCACCTGGCGCAGTCTCGACCCCGAAATCCACCTCGCCCCCGTCGACGGCGGCCCGGCCCGCCAGCTCAGCTACTGGGGCTCCACCGACACCCGGGTCTGCGGCTGGGACCCGGACGGCAACGTCCTCGCGGTCTCCTCGCACGGCCAGCCGTTCTCCTACTACGCGTGGGCCTACAAGCTGCCCACCGACGGCAGCCCCGGCGGCCGCCTCCCCTGGGGGCCCTGCTCCGACATCCAGGTCGCCGACATCGACGGGGAACACCGCACGCTGCTGCTGACCGGCAAACCGCCGCACGAGCCCGCCGCCTGGAAGCGTTACCGGGGCGGCGCCACCGGCCGGCTGTGGCTGCACGGCAGCCAGCTGCTGGAGGACGTCGAGGGCCACCTCGACTCCCCGATGTTCGTCGGCGGCCGGATCGCCTTCCTCTCCGACCACGAGGGCATCGGCAACCTCTACTCCTGCCTGCCCGACGGCACCGACCTGCGCCGGCACACCGACCACGAGGAGTTCTACGCCCGGCACGCCTCCAGCGACGGCACCCGGATCGTCTACCAGTGCGCCGGGGAGATCTGGCTCGTGGAGTCCCTGGCCCCCGACGCCCTGCCGCGCCGGCTCGACGTCCGGCTCGGCGGGCCGCGCGCGGGCCGCCGCTCGTACCAGGTGCCGGCCGCCAGCCACGTCGACTCGCTGTCCGTGGACGCCACCGGCCGGGCCAGCGCGGTCGTCGTCCGCGGGAGCCTGTACTGGCTGACCCACCGCGACGGCCCGGCCCGCACCATCGCCGACACACCGGGCGTACGGGTGCGGCTGCCCGAGATGCTCGGCAGCGGCGGGCAGGTCGCGTACGTGACCGACGCCGAGGGCGAGGACGCCATCGAGATCGCCTACCTCCCGCGGGCCTCCGGGGAGCGCGAACCGCGCCGGCTGGCCTCGGGCGAGCTGGGGCGGGTGACCGAGCTCCTGTCGGACCCCGACGGGGAGCGGCTCGCCGTCGCCTCCAACGACGGGCGGCTGCTGCTGATCGATGCAACGGAGGAGTCGAACGGTGAGGTCACCGAGCTCGTCCGGTCCATCAACGGGCCCGTCACCGACCTGGCCTTCTCACCCGACGGGGCCTGGCTGACCTGGTCGCACCCGGGCATCGGCCGCTCGCTGCGGCAGATCAAGATGGCCCGGATCTCCGGACCGGGCGCGAGGACCGTCATGGACGTCACCAACGGTCGCTTCGAGGACGAGAATCCTGTCTTCACCCGGGACGGCCGCTACCTGGCCTTCCTGTCGTGGCGCGGCTTCGACCCGGTGTACGACGTGCACACCGGCGACCTGTCCTTCCCGCTGGGCTGCCGCCCGTACCTGGTCCCGCTCTCCTCGGCGACCCCCTCGCCCTTCGCCCTGTCCGCCGAGGGGCGCCCGGCGGCGGGCGGGCTCGATCCCGGCGAAGGGGAGCAGGACACCGGCGACGGCGCGGTGATCGTGGAGGTGGAGGGCCTGGAGAGCCGGGTCACGCCGTTCCCGGTGACCGCGTCGAAGTACTCGGCCCTCTACCCCGTGCACGGCGGCGGACTGGTGTGGCTGCGCTGGCCGATCTCGGGCGCGCTCGGCGAGACCTTCGCCAACCCGGCGGACATCAGCGGCAAGCCGACACTGGAGCACTTCGACCTCACCAAGGCCCGCAAGACCGAACTGGCCTCGGGGCTGGACTGGTTCGCGGTCAGCGGCGACGGCACCCGGCTCGTCATCAACGACGACGGCGACCTGCGGGCGGTCCCGGCCACCGAGTCGGGCGACAGCGACTCGACCGTCTACCTGGACCTGAGGCGCATCCTGCACGAGGTGGACCCGGCGGCGGAGTGGCGCCAGGCCTACGAGGAGGCCGGGCGGATCATCCGCGCGTACTTCTGGGAGCCGAAGATGTGCGGCATCGACTGGGACGGAGTACTGCGCCAGTACCGCCCGCTGGTCGAACGGGTCGCCTCGCCCGACGAGTTCGGCGACCTGCTGCGCGAGGTCCTCGGCGAGCTCGGCACCTCGCACGCGTACGTCGCCCCCGCGCGCCGCAACGAGGGGCCCCCGCACTACCAGCGGGCGATCGGGCTGCTCGGCGCCAACCTCGTGCCGCGGGACGGGGCGTGGGTGGTCAGCCGGATCCTGCCCGGCGAGTCCTCCGACTCCAAGGCCCGCTCCCCGCTGGCCGGCACCGGCATCCGGGAGGGCGCCGTGCTCACCCATGTGGACGGGCGTCCGGTGGACCCGGTGACCGGCCCCTACCCCCTGCTGTCGGGGGCCGGGGGCACCACCGTGGAGCTCACCTTCCAGCCCGCGGAGGGCGAGGGCCGGGCCCGCCGGGTGGCCGTCGTACCGCTGATCGACGAACGGCCGCTGCGCTACCAGGACTGGGTGTCCAAGCGGCGCGCGGTGGTCCGCGAGCTCAGCGGCGGCCGGTGCGGCTACCTCCACATCCCCGACATGGGCGGCTCGGGCTGGGCCCAGTTCAACCGCGACCTGCGGATGGAGATGTCCCGGCCCGCGCTGATCGTGGACGTGCGCGGCAACGCGGGCGGGCACATCAGCGAGCTGGTCGTGGAGAAGCTGACCCGCTCCATCCTCGGCTGGGACCTGACCCGCAACGCCCAGCCGGTCTCGTACGCCTCCAACGCGCCCCGCGGTCCGATCGTGGCGCTCGCCGACGAGGCGACCTCCTCGGACGGGGACATGATCACCGCGGCCATCAAACTGCTCGGGCTGGGCCCGGTGGTGGGCCAGCGCACCTGGGGCGGGGTGGTCGGCATGACCGGCCGGCACACCCTGGGCGACGGCACGGTCATCACGGTGCCGATGAACGCCGCCTGGTTCCCGGAGTACGGCTGGTCGGTGGAGAACCACGGGGTGGAACCGGACCTCGCGATCCTGCGCACCCCGCTCGACTGGGCGGAGGGGCGGCACGCGCAACTGGACGACGCCGTGCACCTGGCGCTGGAACTGCTGGAGCAGGACCCGGCCGCGGTGCCGCCCGGCTACACGGACGTACCGGACCTGCGGCGCCCGAAGCTACCGCCGAGGCCGTAGCGCGGGGCGGGCGGAACGCGGACTGCGGGGGGGGGCGGCGGGGGCGGACTGCGGGGCGCAACACAGGGGGGCGCAACACGGACTGCACTGGGCGGCGGGGGGGCGGGACGCGGACGCGGGGCATGCGGAAGGGGGGGGGGCGGGGGGGGGGGGCCCCGGGGGGGGGGGCGGGGGGGCGGGGGCCGTGGGGGGCTGGAGGTCCGGGGGGGGGGGGGGGGGCGGGGCGCGGGGGCGGGGGGCCGCCCCCACCGGCTGGCGGCCGCTGCGCGGCGGCGGGGGGGGGGGGGGGGGGGCGGGGGGGGGGGGGGGCGGGGGGGGGGGGGGCGCCCGCGCGCCCCCCCCCCCCTTCGGCTCGTTCGGGTCAGGCGTCCCAGTTCTCGTCGAACTCGTCGCGGGTCCTGTCGGCCGGCGGCCGCTCGGCCTGCGGCTGCCTCTTCTCCCTCGGCTGCCGGGAGCGCGCGGACGCCTCGTCCTGCACGCCCTTCGCGGCCTGCGAGGCCTTGCCCTTGAGTTCCTGCGCCTTTTCGTTGAACTGGTCCTTGATACCCATGCTTTTCACTCCATGAGGGGTGTTGGTGGTGGGGCCTCGACCAGATTGGCATGGGCGGACAAAGGCCGCATTTCGATCAGTTACTCTGTGTGCGCTCCCGCTCGTCCGCCGCCCCGCCGGCGCCCACGAGCCCCTTGGACACCCCGGCCAGCCGCGGTTCGAACCGCTTCATCTCACGCTGCCCCACCGCTCCGATGATCCCCGGCAGATAGCCGCGCACCCCCTGCATGCCGCGCAGCCACCACTGCGCGTACACGTGCGCCGAGCGCCGCTCGATGCCCGCCACGATCCGGTCGACGGCCGGGCCCAGCGGGTACGTGCGGTTGGAGGGCCACGGCAGGCGCTGGCGCAGCTCCCGCATGACCTCGTCCCGGTCGGCCCCGCGCACCATGTCGGTGTCGGTCCAGGAGAGGTAGCCGACGCCCACCTTGACGCCCTTGTAGCCGACTTCGGCGCGCAGGCAGTGGGCGAAGGCCTCGACGCCCGACTTGGAGGCGCAGTAGGCGGTCATCATCGGGGCCGGGGTGATGGCGGCGAGCGAGGCGATCTGGAGGAAGTAGCCGCGGCTCTCGGTCAGGACCGGCAGGAAGGCGCGGGCGGTGACGGCCCCGCCGATGAGGTTCACCTCGATCACCCGGCGCCAGGCGTCGGGGTCGGAGTCGGCGAACGGTCCACCGGCCGCGACGCCCGCGTTGGCGACGACGATGTCGACCTTGCCGAAGCGCTGCTTGACCTCCTGCGCGACCCGGGCCATGGCCACGTGGTCGGTGACGTCGGCGTACCAGTGGTCGCTGTCGGTGTGCAGCCGCTCGGAGACCTCCTTGAGGGCTTGCGGCTCCAGGCCGACGAGCGCGATCCTCGCGCCCCGTGCGGAGAGCTTGCGGGCGAGCAGCTCGCCGACCCCGCGCGCGGCCCCGGTGACGACGGCGACCTGGCCTTCCAGACTCCTGCGAGCGCTCACAGCGACTTCTCCTTCTGGTCGAGGTACAGCGAGGCGAGCTCGCGCAGGGCGTGGGTGACGGCCTCCGGGGCCTCGATCGGGGTCATGTGGCCCATGCCGGTGAGCTCGGTGAGGCCCACGCAGTGGGGCAGCGCAGCGGCGAGTCCCCGGGCGTGCACCACGGGGGTGAGCCGGTCGTCCGTGCCGCCGATGACGGCGGTGGGCACGGTCAGCCGGGCCACGTCCGCGTCCAGGTCCAGCCCGGCCAGCACCTCGGACCAGGCGCGGCGGACCCGGGTGGGGCAGGCGTGCACGATACGGGCGCACGCCTCGACCTTCTCGGGGGCGGAACCGGGGCCCATGGTCGCGTACTTGAGGATCTTCTTGGCGACGGGCGTGACCGGGCCCAGCGGCGCGCGGGAGCCGAGGACCGCGCCGGTGATGCGGGTGCGCGCCCACCCGGGGCGCAGCGGCAGGACCAGCGCCTGAGCGACCAGCCGGGCGCTGCCGGTGCTGCACAGCAGCGCGGCCGCGGCGTGCTCGGTGAACTCCGGCCGGGCGGCGGCCGCCATGATCGTCATGCCGCCCATGGAGTGCCCGGCGACGACCGCCCGTTCCCCGGGGGCGAGGGCGGCCCCCAGCACCGCGACGAGGTCGTCGGCGAGGGCGGTGGTGCTGTGGGTCCGGGCGGCGGGGCTGCGGCCGTGCCCGCGCTGGTCGTAGGCGATGACCCGGTGGTCCTTCGACAGGTCCCGGATCTGGGCGGCCCAGAACGCGGTGGAGCAGGTCCAGCCGTGCGCGAGCACCACGGCCGGCGCGCCCTCCTCCCCGTGGACCTCGACGTGCAGCCGGGCCCCGTCGGCGGATTCGGCGACGAGCTCGCGGCGCGCGGCGGGCGGGGCGTAGGGCCCGGCGGTGACGTGCATCAGCCGGCTCACGCGGCACCGGCCCCTTCGGCCGCCCCGGCGTCCGAGCCCGACCCGGCCGGGACCCGCTCGTGCTCGCGGAGCCGTACGACCTCGTACTCCGCCAGGTCGACGGTCCGCGTCTCGCGGCGGAACTCGCCGGTCGTGCCGGGCCAGACGGTGGTGTTGCGCCCCTGCGCGTCGAGGTACCAGCTGGTGCAGCCGCCGGTGTTCCACACCGTGCGCTCCATCCGGGCCTGGACCTGCCGGTTCCACTTGTTCACGGCCGACGGCCGGGCGGCCAGTGCCACCTTCCCGCCCAGCATGCCGAGCTGGCGCAGGTAGTCGGCCATGTAGGTGAGCTGCGACTCGATCATCAGGATCATCGAGCTGTTCCCGAGCCCGGTGTTCGGGCCGATGATCGTCATCCAGTTGGGGAAGCCGGCCGCGGTGGCGCCGCGCAGCGACTGCATCCCGTCCTTCCACTCCTCCGCGAGGGTCCTGCCCTCCGCGCCCACCACCCGGTCGGCGATCGGCATGTCCGTGACGTGGAAGCCGGTGCCGAACACGATCGCGTCGGCCTCGGTCTCCGTCCCGTCGGCGGCGACCAGGACCGAGCCCCGGATCTCCTTCAGCCCGGAGGCGACCAGGTCCACGTTGGGCCGCGCCAGCGCCGGGTAGTACTCGCTCGAGAGCAGGATCCTCTTGCAGCCGATCCGGTAGGAGGGCGTCAGCTTGGCGCGCAGCGTCGGGTCCTTGATCGAGCGGGCCATATTGGCCTTGGCCAGCGATTCGATGAGCCCGAGCTGGTGGGGCCGCTTGGTGAAGGCGCTGACCTGCAGTTCCCGGATGCCCCACAGCAGCCCGCGGCGCGCCGCCCGGGTGAAGGGCAGTTGGCGGTGCAGCCAGCGCTCCACAGCGGTGATGGCCCGGTCGGTGCGCGGCATCACCCACGGCGGGGTCCGCTGGAAGAGGGTCAGCCGCTCCACGTCGGGCGCGATGGCGGGCACGATCTGGATGGCGGAGGCACCCGTACCGATCATGGCGACGCGCTTGCCGGCGAGGTCGTAGTCGTGGTCCCAGCGGGCCGAGTGGAAGACCTTGCCGGGGAACTCGGCGAGCCCGGGGACCTCCGGCATCTTGGGGTCGGACAGCGGCCCGGTCGCCGACACCACCACGTCGGCGGTGAGCCGTGCGGCGGAGGTCTCGATCTCCCAGTGCAGCTCGTCCGCGTCCCAGCGCATCATCAGGACCTCGTGGCCCAGCCGGATGTGCCGGCGCAGCCCGAAGGTGTCGGCGACGTGCTCCAGGTACGCGCGGATGGCGGGCTGCCCGGAGAAGGTCCGGGGCCAGTCCGGGTTGGGCGCGAAGGAGAAGGAGTACAGGTGCGAGGGGACGTCGCACGCGCACCCCGGATAGCTGTTGTCGCGCCAGGTGCCGCCGACCGAGTCGGCGCGTTCGAGTACGACGAAGTCCGTGATCCCCTCGCGCCGCAGTCGTACCGCTGCGCCGAGTCCGCCGAATCCGGACCCGATCACCGCCACGCGTACGTGCTCACGTTTCGTGATGTCGCCGCCGCCCGTCCCGCCCATGCCCGCCGCCTTCCACATCCGCATCCGCTTCCGCAACGCTGCCAGCAATCACTGGCACAATCGGGAGAGTAGAGCAGCCCCGTACCCATGGGTAGGGGTCGCGCCCGGAAAGTTACCGCCAGTACGCCATAGGCTTCGGTCGTGGTGGAGAGGGAAGCGGGGACGACAGTGCGCGAATACCGTACGGAGGAGCTGGCCGAGGCGGCCGGCATCCCGGTCCGCACCCTGCGCTTCTACCGCGAGCGCAAGCTGCTCCCGCCGCCGCGCCGCGAGGGCCGCATCGCCTGGTACGACGACCACCACCTGGCCCGGCTGCGCACCATCGCCGCCCTGCTCGAGCGCGGCCACACCCTCGGCGGCATCGCGGAGCTCACCGCCGCCTTCGAGAACGGCCGCGACGTCAGCCAGCTCGGCGAGCTGCTCGGCATCGGCTGGTCGGAGGAGACCCCGGTGCGGCTGACCCCCGAGGCGCTGGCCGACTACTTCGAGGGGGAGGTCACCCCGGAGAACCTGGCCGCCTCGCTGGACCTCGGCTACCTCGCCACCGACGGCGACGAGATCGTGCACGTCAGCCGCCGCCTGCTGGACGTCTCCTCGGCCCTGGTGCGCGAGGGCGTACCGCTGGCGGCCGTCCTGGAGACGGGCCGCCGCGTCCGCGAGCACGCGGACGCGATGGCGGCCCTGTTCACCGAGCTGATCTCGGCCCACCTCCCGCCGGACGCCCTCCCGCGCCTGCGCCCGCTGGCCAAGAGCGTCGTCGAGGCCGAACTGACGATGGCGATGGACCGTCTGCTGGCATCCGGCTCCGGTCACACACCGAGCTCGTAGACGACCGTCACCGGCGCGTGGTCGGACCAGCGCTCCGGGTGCGTCTCGGCCCGCTCCACGAACGCCTTCACGGCCTTCGCCGCCAGGCCCGGGGTGGCGACCTGGAGGTCGATCCGCCAGCCGGCGTCGTTGTCGAAGGCCCGCCCGCGGTAGGACCACCAGGAGTACGGACCCTCGGTGTCGGGGTGCAGCTCGCGCACGACGTCCACGTATCCGGCCTCCGCGTACACCGTGCCGAGCCACTCCCGCTCCTCCGGCAGGAAGCCCGCGTTCTTGCGGTTCGTCTTCCAGTTCTTGAGGTCGGCCTCCCGGTGGCAGATGTTCCAGTCCCCGCACACCACGACCTCGCGGCCGTCCGCGGCGGCCCGCGCCTTCAGCGTCTGCAGGTAGAGGTGGAACTCCGCCATGAAGCGGTACTTCTCGTCCTGCCGCGCGGTGCCGGCCTCACCGGAGGGCAGGTAGAGACTGGCGACGGTCACTCCGGGCAGGTCGATCTCGAGGTACCGCCCGCTCGCGTCGAATTCGTCGCTCCCGAACCCCACCTGCACCCGCTCGGGCGCGCGCCGGGTGTAGAGCGCGACCCCGGCCCGCCCCTTCACGGCGGCCGGCGCGAACACGGTGTGCCAGCCCTCGGGGCGGCGCACCTCCTGCGGAATCTGTTCTTCCTCGGCCCGTACCTCCTGAAGGCACACGACGTCGGCGTCGGATCCCTCGAGCCACGCCCCGAAGCCCTTCTTGGCGGCAGCGCGGATCCCATTCACGTTCACGGAGGTCACGATGAGCATCCCCGCACCATAGCGGCAGGGTTCCGTACGATGTTCCGATGTCTCACGGGATCCAGTTCCAGCCAGTGCCGTACGACCACCCGGACGCGGTCAAGCTCAATGACCAGGTCCAGCTGGAGTACCAGCAGCGGTACAACGACGGCGAGGGCGACGCCACCTTCCTCGACCCCGCCATGTTCGTCCCTCCGCGGGGCCTGTACCTGCTGGCGTACGACGCCGCCGGTGCGCCCGTCGCCAGCGGAGGGTGGCGCAGCCAGGACCAGAACGACGAGGGCTACGCGGACGGCGACGCCGAGCTCAAGCGCATGTACGTCATACCGGAGGCCCGCGGCCTGGGCCTGGCCCGCCGGATCCTGGCCGCCTTGGAGGACGACGCCCGCGCGGCGGGCCGTACCCGGATGGTCCTGGAAACGGGCGACCAGCAGCCGGAGGCGATCGCCCTCTACCTGTCCTGCGGGTACGCCCCGTCCGCGAAGTTCGGCCACTACCGCTTCCACGACTCCAGCCGCTGCATGACCAAGCCCCTGCACCTTCCTTCCTGACGGACCGCGTCCGCCGGAGGCCGTCCTACCGCGGGAGCCAGGCGGCCCGGTCCGTGCCCCAGCGGGACGGGCCCGCCGGCCAGTCGCCGAAGGGGCTGGCGGCGTGGCGCAGCTGCCCGTATCCCGAGTCCGACGCGCGCAGCCACGGCTGCGCCGCGTACCCCGGGGCACCGGGCCCGGCCGCCGGCACCTCGCGGACCAGCCACGACGCCGTCCCGGCGAGGGAGAACCGCAGGGCGCACCCGCCGCCCTCCGCCAGCCCGCGCAGGACACCGGCCGCGACCAGGTAGCCCGTGCCGTGGTCCAGCGCCTGCGCCGGCAGCACCCCCGGCACGCCGTCCGGACCGGCGTACCGCGCGGCGATCCCGTAGCCCGCCTGCACCAGCGAGTCGAACCCCCGCCTCCCGGCCCACGGGCCGTCCCAGCCCCAGGCGCACAGCTGGGCCACCACCAGCCCCGGCCGCCGCTCCAGCAGCTCCGCCGCCCCGAGCCCGAGCCGGTCCAGCGCGCCCGGCCGGTACCCGGTCACCACCGCGTCCGCCTCGGCCAGCAGCCCCTCGAACACCGCCCGGTCCTCAGCGGCCGCCAGGTCCAGCAGCGCCGACCGCTTGCCGAATCCGGTGTCCGCGTACGTGTCGGCCGCCTCCGCCATCCCCGGCGGGTCGATCCGGAGCACGTCCGCGCCCAGCAGCCCGAGCGTGCGCGTCGCGACCGGCCCCGCGATCACCCGGGTCAGGTCCAGTACCCGGACCCCGGCCGCGGGCAGCCCTGCGGGGGCCCGCCCCAGCGCCCGTCCCGGCGCCCCGGACCGCCGTACGGTCTCGACGAGCGGCCGCGGGTCCCCGTACCCGCCCGCCACGGCGACCGCGAGCCCGCCCTCGCCGTACACGCGCTCCTGCACCTCGACCGCCGTCCGGCCCGCCACCGCGGCCCGCAGCGCCTGCGGCGTCGCGGACGGCAGACCCAGGGCCCGTACCAGCGCGGCCTCGTGGTGCGGATAGTTGGCGTGGGTGCGCAGCCAGCCGTCCGCCGCCCGCCAGAAGCCGGACAGCGGCGCGAAGTTCACCGGCTCGCGCCCCCGCACCCGCACGTGCCGCTCGCTGACGAAGGCGGTGGCCACCGCCCCCTCGTCCACAGGGGCCGGATCCGCATCGGCCGCCCCGCCCCCGGCCCGTACCGCGGCCAGCTCCGCCGCGGCCAGCGCGCACGCTCCGACCGTCGCCCGCGCCAACTCCCGTACCGGCAGCGGCCCCTGTCCCAGCCCCGGCGCGCCGAGGTACCGCACCCGTCCGGCGAACTCCGGCGCCCCGCCGAGCGCGGCCCATGCCTGCGCCGTCGCGCCGTCCTGCCCGTTCGTGATCGTCATGGCCCCATTCAACCCACCCCGCCCCCGGCTCCCCACCCCGGCCAGCCCGTTCAACGCCCGGGCGGCTTCGATAGGTTGTGCGGATCCCGTCCTCGAAAGGCACCACCGTGAAATATCGCGTCATCGGCTCGGCGCCCGAAACGCGCCGTGAAGTGAGCGTGCTGAGCCTCGGCACCATGACCTTCGGCACCACCGTCGACGAGGCCACCTCGTATGCGATCCTCGACCGGTTCGCGGAAGCCGGCGGCACCTTCATCGACACCTCCAACAACTACGCATTCTGGGTGCACGGCACCCAGGGCGGCGAGAGCGAGGAACTGGTCGGCCGCTGGCTGCGCAGCCGCGGCGCCGGTGACGGGATCACCGTCGCCACCAAGCTGGGCGCCCGTCCCAACCGGCCCACCAGTGGTTTCAGCCTCGACGTGGAGGGTCTGTCCGCCAAGGTCATCCGCGAGTCCGCGGAGCGCAGCCGCGAGCGCCTCGGCATCGAGCGCATCCACCTGCTGTACGCCCACATCATGGACGAGAACACCCCGCTGGAGGAGACCGTCCACGGCTTCGCCGAGGTCGTCGCGGACGGCACGGCCGGCCTGCTCGGCGCCAGCAACCACTGGGCCTGGCGCGTGGAGCGGGCCCGTGCGCTGGCCGCCGCGGCCGGGGTGCCGGGCTACGAGGTGCTCCAGCACCACCACAGCTACCTGCGCCAGCGCACCGACATCCCCAGCCTGCGCTCGCCCGACGGCAACCAGGGACTGGTCAGCGGCGACCTGCTCAGCTACCTCCGGGACAACCCGTCGCTCACGCAGGTCTCGTACTCCCCGCTGCTCGCGGGCGGCTACGTGCGCGACGACAAGCCGCTGGGGCCCGGCTTCGACCACGCGGGCACCGGGCCGCGGCTGCGCGCGGTGCGCGAGGTGGCCGCCGAGACGGGTGCGACCGTCAACCAGGTGGTCCTGTCCTGGCTCATGGGCGGGGACCTCCCGGTGCTCCCGCTGGTCGGCGCCTCTTCGGTGGCGCAGCTGGAGGAGAGCCTCGCGGCGGTGGACCTCGACCTGACGCCGGAGCAGCGCGCCCGGCTCGACGCGGTCAACTGACCCCGCGCACGGCCGGGGGCCCGTCCGATCCTGGGATCGGGCGGGCCCCCGGTGTGCGTACGGGTGTCCGTCAGGCGGTGAACCAGCCGTTCAGGTCGGCGATCACGTGGGCGGATCCGGTGTTGTTGTAGAAGGTCACCCGACCGTCCACGACCGGGACCACCACCAGGTTGGAGACGGTCTGCCCGGCCAGGAAGTTGAGGTTCGACACGTTGGGGCGTGCGACCCCGTGCGGCTGGACGATGAGGTGCCCGTCCTGGGTGGGCTGGGTGACGGTGACGTTGAGGACCACCGCGCTCACCCCGCTCAGCGGTACGCCCTCGACCCCTGCAATCTGCAGGCTGACGACGCCGCCCTGGCCCACGGCCCCGGCGCGGGCGCCGGTCCCGTCACGGGTGTCGAGCAGCCGCACCGGCGAACCGGCCGAGAACGTCGACCCGGTGGCCGCGTAGTAGCCGGTGACGTCGGCGATCAGGTCCACGGAGCCCGAGTTGTTGCGCAGGTCCACCTTCCCGTTCACCACCGGCACGGTGACGAGGTTCGGGACGACCTGCCCGGCGGTGAAGTTGAGGTTCGACACCCCCGGCGCCGCCTGCCCGTTCGGGTAGACGGTCACGTGCCCGGCCTCGGTCGGGGACACGGCGGTCACGTTCATGACGACCGCGGTGACCCCGCTCGCCGGGACGCCCTTGACCCCGGCCACCTGGAGGGTGACCACTCCGCCCGCACCGACCCGGGCCTTGGCGGCCCCGGTGCCGTCACGGGTGTCCAGGAACCGCGACGGCGTGATCGGCGTGAAGGCCGAGCCGGTCGCCGCCTTGTCGGTGAAGTACCCGGTCACGTCCGCGATCAGGTCGACGTACCCGGCGTTGTTGCGCAGGTCCACCTTCCCGTTGACGACCGGGACGGTCACCAGGTTGGGCACGATCTGCCCCGCCGAGAAGTTGAGGTTCGACACGGCGGGCTTGGGCTGCCCGTTCGGGTACACCATCACGTGCCCCGCCTCGGTCGGCTGGACCGCGGTCACGTTCATGACGACCGCCGTCACCCCGGTCGCCGGAACTCCCTTGACGCCCGCGACCTGAAGGGTGACCACGCCACCGGGACCGACCCGCGCCTTCGTCGCCCCGGTCCCGTCACGGGTGTCCAGGAAGCGGGAGGGCGTGATCGGCACGAACCGGCTCTTCGCCGGGGTCGCCGCCGCCGTCACCGTGTACGCCTTCGGCAGGTAGCCCGGGGAGGGCACACCGGGAGTGGACACGTAGCCGTCGCGCACCACGTCGTAGGCGCCCGGCACCAGCCCGTTGGTGTCGACCAGCACGTCGAGCGCGGTGCCGTCGGCGTTCACGGAGACCACCTTCATGACCGGCCTCGGGTCGCCCCCCGTGTCACTGCGCACCAGATGCAGCTTGGTGTCCAGGGTGAGCCCGGTACCGCGGACGACCGCGTGGTTCTGCGTCCCGGCAGCGCCGGTCGCGGGGCTGATGGAGGCGGGCAGGGCCCCCGGCTGGGGGTACACGCACTCGGAGTCGCACAGTCCCTGCACGCTGTACTCCACGGGCGTGGCACTGCGACCGGGGCTCATCAGGAGTACGGCCTGACCGGCCTCGGCGTTCCCGAGGGTCAGGCACCGGGCACCGAAGACGCCCCACGACTGGTTGCACTGGAACTCGAGGCTCGTGCTCGTCCACTGAGCAGCACCGTGCAGGTTCACGGACGGCTTCTCGCTGGTGGTCGAGCTGCTGGTGCCGACGACCTTGAAGGCCTGGTTGGGCTTCACGTCGACCACGCCGCAGTAGCCCGTCGAGGACTCGGAGAGCACCCCGCTCCGAGCGGGGAAGCCGTTGACCGACAGGGGGTTGGCCTTGCACTCCGGCGCCCAGCCGGCCGCCGTGCCCACCTTCCAGGTGTCCACGTCGGTGTGGATCGGCTTGTCCTTGTAGCCGGAGGCCAGCACGATCGCCACGTACGAGGTGGAACCGGTGACCCGGCAGGAGACACCCCACTGGCGGCAGACGTACGTGCCGTTGGCGTCGACCGCCATCAGCAGCGTCGACGGCGCGTACCGCGAGTCCGCGAGGGTCCGCGAACTCAGCCAGATCTTGTCCGTGGCGGCGCCGGTGACCCGCACGCAGCGGGCGTCGAGTGCGGACGTCAGGTCGAACGGGAGCGAGGGGCCGCCGACTGCCGTCGAGGCGGGCGCGGCGCACTTCGCAGTCGCCGACACGTCACGCCGGACCAGCTTGTACGTGTCCGGCTGCCAGCCCGAGAGGATCAGCGGGGCGGTGTAGGTGACACCGGCCGCGAGCGAACAGATGGTGGTGGTGGAACCGGCCGTGGAGCAGGCCTCGTTGCCCGCGGGGTCGACCAGCCGGACCGACGCGTTCACCGTGTTGGCCTGGTTGGCGTAGTCGAGCATCTCCGCGGTGGAGTGCCGGTCCGCCGGCACGCTCATGCAGCGCAGCCGGTCGGCCGGGGTCAGCGAGACCTCGGCGCCCCAGGTGCCGTCGAAGCCGGTCTGCTGCCATGCGGTGCAGCCCGCGGTCTCGCCGGTGCGGTGGACGACCAGGCCGTAGGCCAGGGCCGGGGTGCCGCTCAGCACGGTGCGGAACGGGGCGGTGCCGGTCAGCTTGCAGACGGCGTAGAAGCGACCGTCGTTCTTGCACTGCTCGGTGCCCGCGGCGTCGTAGACGACGGCGGTGGCGTCCGTGCCCTCGGCGGGCGGCCGGTTGATCAGGTAGACGCCCTTTCCGGTGGCGGTCGGAAGCGTCAGGCAGAGCCTCTGCCCGGCTGCCCCGAAGGTGCCGGCGGCCGGACCGGCCACCAGGCCGTTGTCGTGGGTCGCGGTGCAGCCGCGGGTCTCCTTGGCGGAGTGGAAGGCCATCCCGAACGCACCGGCATCGGTGCTGCGCGGGTCGACGACCCAGGTGCGGTCACCAGCGGTCAGCTGGCAGGTGCCCTGGGCGCATTCGGTGACCGCGGTGCCGTCGGAGGCGAACAGCGCGCCGTACGGGACGGCGCCGGAGGAGACCGGCTCGAAGGAGTACCCGCCCGCCTGCGAGACCCGCAGGGTGCGGCAGCGTGCCGTGGAGCTCAGGTCCGGAGCGGTCCCGAACGCCTGCGGCTCCACCACCGCGCAGCCCTCCGGCTGGGAGAGCCGCGCCACGGTGACGTCGTAGGTCTGCTCGGCACCCGAACCCTGGAGCACCGACATCCGGTACGGCGCGATGCCCGTGAGCTTGCAGTCGAGCGTGTCGCCCTCGCGGTTGCGCGAGGTGCAGACCTCCTTGCCGGTGGCGTCGTAGACCGTCTGCAGCACCCGGTAGGTGGAGGCGTGCGTGCGCAGTACGTCGTTCGCCGCCAGGTCCAGCGTGTAGCAGTCGCCCGCCGAGCCGGCGGCCAGCGCACCGTGGAACACGGTCGGGGCGCCGAGCTTGCGGTCGGCGGCGCCGACCGCCTTGCAGGCGGTGGAGGAGAGCAGCGGGACGTACGACACCGCGATGTCGTTCTCCATGCCGCTGTTGTCCCTGACCTCCAGCGTGTACGTCCCCGCCTGACCGGTGGGGCAGCGGAGCACCCCGTCCGAGTAGGCGGTGACGGCCTCACAGGTCACCGCCGCGCCGCCCGGCGCGATCAGCTTGGGGTAGGCCTGTCCGCGCGTCGCGAGGACCTCCAGCAGCACCACGTCCTTCTGCTGCGGCAGGGCGAGCGTGAAGGAGGCGGTCTTGTACGGGTCGACCGTGCAGGTGACGGTCGTGTGCGGCGCGAGGGCCGCCGGGCAGGCCCCGGCCACCTCGCTCTTCTCGAGCGCACGGACGGCGGCCTCGTGGTCGGCCTTCGGGTCCGCCTTCGGCGGCGCCTTGGGCCCGGCCACGGCCGGCGCGGCGGGCTCGGCCTGCGGCGAGGCAGCGGCCTCGGGTGGCGCCGCCGCGGCGAAAGCGGATCCGGCCTGGCCGGTGAAGGCGGTCAGGACGGCGAGCAGCAACGCCCCGGAGACGATGCCCGCACGGGCACTGCTCCCCCGTCTGTCCCGCGGTCTTCTGCCGATCGGCAGCAAACTCATGAACCCCCCAGTTCAAGCAGGCCCGACCCCGGTGACCATCACGGGAGTTGCAGGCAGGCGGAGTTTAGCCGCCGCGACCTGGGGGAACGCACGGGGTTTACGCGTGAGTAGGTTCCCGAATCGGCGGAGAGCGTTTCCCGCCCTGCCAGCGGCCGGGCCCGCCGATGTCAGACGCAGGGGCAAGGATGGGCAGCATGACGAAGACCGGAGCGGACTACGCGTGGTTCGAGAACGACTTTCCAGACATCGCCGAGGCGTACTGCTTCACCCTGGTTCGCGGCCTGTCGCCTGCTGAGCTGATGTCCCGGCTCGACGGACGACCGGAAGCGCCTCTGCAGGGCATAGCCGCGGTCGTCGACGCTGCTTTCGCCCAGTACGACCTGGAGGAGGGCGACCGCCAGCTGGTTGCCATGACCACTGTGGGTGCCTGGACGCTCCTGATCGAGCCCAACGGCTATCGCGGAGTCACCGAAGACTGATCTCCGGGGGCAATGGTGAACGAACGGGACGTCCAGCTCAATGAACTCGCGCAGGGGCTACGCCCCACGTCCGAAGGCATCGAGTGGTTCGACGACCTCGGCCCGGAAGACCAGTCCGAGGTACTGCTGTTCCTACGTCATCACTGTGTTCAGGCGCGCGCTGTCGCCGAGGACGCGCCAGAGAGCATCCGCCGTGCCGGGCTGCGCCCGACGCATACGCCCGCGGTACTGATCTCACGCGGCCGGATCGACGAGCAACTGGGAAAGATCGCCACCCTCACGCCTCTCGACGAACGCCGAAAGGCGTTCCGGCTGCTGATCTCGGTCCTCGCGGTTGCCGACGAGCGGCGCCGCGAGCGCTTCTGCGTCGGCGGCTGCGGTCACTGGTGGCACAGACTGCCCGTCGTCGGCTGATTGGATCCGACCGGTCGGACGCGTGCCACGGCCACGGGCCCCTGAACAACGGACGTGCTTCATCCACTTTGAGGGCTCCGGGGCGACCGACGGCTGCTTTGGGACACCCCTGACCGTACCTCTCACTGCGGGGCGGGGGCTGCCTATGATCCAAACCAGGGGATCAGGGGAGGATGAGCATGTCAGGAAACGCGGACAGCGCCGGAACAAGGCTGAACAGCGTGGATGGTGTACCGGCTGGCCCCTTGGCTCCGGGAGGCGGGAGCGTATTCGGCTCGACGCCGGCGGAGAAGACGGCGGCGGCAAACGCCATCGAGACGGAGCTGGAGCCCAACACCAAGAAGGCCACGGACGGTGCGAAGGACAACACGAGCGCGGCGGCACGGACCTTTGATGGCTGGGAGACGGCCTCCGGCCTGAAGAAGGTGACGGAGACCTGGGACCAACAGGTGAAGATGCTAATGGGACGCCTGAGCGCCGAAAAGACCTCCCTGCGAGGGGCCTCGGGCCTATTCATTCAGAACGACGTGCACACGGGTGACCAACTCCGCGCAGTGGGCCAGAAATCCAAGCTCGAGGGACTGTAGGGGGATCGGGCACGTGTTGACATACCAGGAAGTCATGACGACCGATCTCAGCGTCCTGACGACGGCTGCCGAAAAGTGGCAATCCATGGCCGGTGACCTGTCGAAGGTAGAAGAGCGCTACGGGGAGACGGTCCAGAAGATCACACTGGGCCAGAACTGGCTCGGGTTCAGCGTGGAAACGGCGCACACGAAGTTCGCAACAACCCGGCGCGAGTACAAGTCCGCGCAGACCGAAGCGAAAGCGGTGGCCAAACTGCTGACGGACGCGCACACCGGTTTCGCGGACCTGAAGAAGAAGGTCGAATCGGCGCGGGACGATGCGGTGGCCGCGGGCATGGCGGTATCGGCGGCGGGACGCGCCACCTTCGACTTCACACGGGTCCAGGACCCGGCGCAGGCGCGGACCCTTCGACGCGATCCGGACTTGAAGAGCGTGGAGGAGTCCTGGACCGCGCACATCGCCGCAGCGGTGCGGGCAGTGGACGAGCTCGACAAGGCTGTCAGGCAGGCGCTCGAAGCCGTGGTCGTGGACGGAAACATCCTCGACGGCACCATCGGGGGGTTCAACGCCTCAGCCACTCCCGTCATCCCGCCGACGGGGTCGGCACGGAGCGAGCAGAAGTTCACCGACGCCGAAAAGTGGATCTTCGATGAGATGAAGCGGAACGCGAAGTCGGACACGGTCGGGCAGATACGGTCCCTGCTTGACGAACCCGAGTGGTACGAGTTCGGGCGCAACTACGGTTCCGACATCAACGCGGCGCTGACGATGTGGGGCGTGAAGGTGGCCCCGGGACAGGACTGGGACCACAAGCCGCAGCTCCAGGAACGGTACGACCTCCAAACGCTTGACGACTACTACTTCAAGCAGCCCGGAACGAACCGCGAAGTCTTCTACGACATCTACTCCAACGTCCACTACGGATACGTCGGCCGGGCAGCCGGCTTCGACTCAGACACATTGATTAAGGGCGCCTCCCTTGGAGAAACGCTACTCACCGGGGACGACGACCAAGGCGATCAGATCACGATGCGCATCGGCATCGACCTCTACGACAAATACGGCGACAACCTGACCGAGGAACAGCTCCGGCAAGGAATCAACGACGCGATGGACCAGATGGAACAAGCGCAGCGCAACGGCGAGAACGTCCCGCAGGTCAGGAACCGGAAGTGACTCGGGGACAGTGGGGCTGTGCGGTCGCCCCCGTGGCCGGCCTGGCCACCGGTGTACTCGGGTCGGTGCTGCTGGCAGCCGCCTGGCGGGCGTGCGATGTAGGGGTGAACGGCGCGGCCAACGGGCTCGCGCTGATCTTCTACGGAGCCCTGCTCGCGATCATGTCGGCGGTGTGGTGGGGGGTGCTCATCGGGTACGTAGGACGTTGGAACCTCACGGTCGCCCTCCTGGGCGGCACAGCCGGTGCGGCGGTCATGGTATGGATCTTCGTGGCTCTCCTCCAGGTTCCGAACGGCTACCGCTGCTGACGAGTCCGCTCCCGACCCGGTGATGCGCCGAGCACCTCAGGCACCAGGGCGCCCCACCGCATGGACGACGAGACCTTTCGTCAGCCGCTATACAGGACAGCCTCTGCGTCCTGGCCTGCCTCCACTGCCGATCTCTTCCTGCTCTCAGGAAGATCGTTCCCCGGCCTGCGGCAGATGTCTGGCGGACAGGGGGACGCGGTGGCGTGCGAGGTCGACTTCGAGGATCCGTACGGTGATCTCGTCGCACGCTGGTGACAAGGCCCGCCTGGTCGGCGAAGGGGACCAGCGGGTTCTCCTAGAGGGCTTTCAGTGACAGCTGAACCTGTCCACGTCGGATGTCCACGTCGATGATCTCGCCGATGACCCACTGGCCAGCGGTGACGGCGTCTGCTGGATGGTCGATCCGCGTCCAGCTGGCGCGGCGCAACACCCAGACTCGGCCACCGGGTAGCCCTCGACTACAAGCAGGACCAGAGAGGCGTCCAGGGCACCCACGAGGGAGCCCTCCTCGTCGACGGCTCCCTCGCCTGCCCGGCCATGCCCCACGCGCTCGCGCACGCGACCACCGGACTCGGCGACGAAGCCGTACGCGACCTCGCCAACGACACCCTGCCCTGCAGGACCAGATCGCCCAGCGGGAGCCGTACTTCCTCAAAGGTCAAGGAATCCGCCGACCTGCGGGGCGCCATCCGCTACCAGTGCCCGGCTGCCGGGCCTTCTCCGGCTGTCGCCTGCCCCCGCTACAACAGGTCCATCGCGTTCCGCCTCAGAAGCCAGTCGTCGTCGACCTGACCAGCGGCGATCCACTCTGGCGCATTTCGCGGCCAAGCCGACCGTCCCCATCCCTCAGGCCGAACGGCTGCGGCCTCCGCCCAAGGACGAGCTGCCCAGAATCTGCCAGCGGCCCACGATCACCGTCCGGCCCGGCGACCTCGGCATGATCGACAAGTTCCGCCAGGACCGGCACTTCCTGCACCCCACCTGGCAGGACGTCTACCAGCCCCAACGGGCCAACATCGAAGGGCTCAACGGCCGCGCCAAGGCCCACGGGATCGACATCTCGGACCCGTCCAAGCGACTCGCGCACGGACGCGTCGCCCAGGCGATCCTCCTCGCCTTGATGATCTGCTCCGTCAACCTGGCCATCCTTCATAGCTGGCGCCAGACCACCGGCACACAGAGCGTCCTCACCAGCGTCAGCACCGCGGTCACGGCCTACGACCACGAGACCCACAGCCCCATCCCGGCCACCAGGCAACCGGGACGGGCAATCGGACACCGTCTCGAACACACCCCAGAAACGCCGAGATCCCGCCCAGCCTCTCGGCTGAACGGGATCTCGTGACGATTCTTGAGAGCTACTCAAGAACTGTCGTCTGTGGACCTGTGGGGATTTGAACCCCAGACCCCCTCGATGCGAACGAGGTGCGCTACCAGACTGCGCCACAGGCCCTTGCGACGTGTGAAACATTAGCATCCCCGCGCGGGTGCTCCAAAACGCGTATCCGGGAGGGTCCGCGCAGGTCACCGATCACTCGTTCGCGGCGCGCGGGCGGTCCTCGCCCTCGTACTGGTCGAACAGCGGCGTGCGGCCCCGGTCGCGGCCGCGCGGGCGCGGGGTGCTCGGGGGCTTCGCCTCCGTCTTCGGGGCCGGCACCGCGGGCTGGGCGCGCAGGCGGGGCTCCGTCGGCTCGGCCGTGCTGGAGCGGGTCGCGCTCCAGGCGTCCGGGGCCGCCGGACCGGTGGCGCGCGGGGCGACCGGGGCCGTCACGTACGTGGGCAGCGGGACCGGGACGGGCTCCCAGCTGTCACCGCGGGCGGGGCCGCGTTCGCGTTCGCGCTGCTGGTCCACCCACTCGGCGTGGTCGGTCTGCTCGACCAGTGCGCGCCGTCCGGCCTCTTGCGGGGAGACCGGTGGCGCGGGGTCCGGGTCGGCGCCCGCGCCTGCGGTGTCTTCGGCGTGGGCGCGGCGCGGGCGGCTCTCGCGCAGCTGGCGGGCGGCGGCCTCGGCGCGCCTGCGGTCCATCGTGAACTCGTAGCGGCGGCGCTCCTGGACCCGCAGGTGCACGATGTACGCGCTCAGCAGGAGGGCGGGCACGGCCGGGGCCCACAGGAAGCGCAGCCCGCCGACCGCCGCGACGACCGCACCGAGGGTGAAGACGAGGAACAGGAGGGCGGTGGTGCGCCGGCGGCGTGCGAGGACCTGGAGGCGCTGTTCGCGCCGGGCCCGCTCCGCGCGCTGCTCCCGTTCCGCGGCGGCCGGTCTCGGCTCCGCCCTGGTCGGGGGCACGACGACGGCCCGGGCGTCGGCGTCCACGGAATTCACCGTTTCCGTCGCGGCGTCCGGGTCCGCGTGGGGCTGGGGATCCGCCTGCTCGTCACCGCGCTCACGCAGTCCCTTGGCGTAACGGCGCTCCATTCCCGCCCGGCCGGAAAGCAGCCGAATGGCAGTGGAGAAGCGTTCCGTCGGACGGGCTTCGTTCAGCTCGTCCTGCCTCCGGAGCCACATGGGCACCAAGTAGGCGGCCCAGGCCCCGACAATGACTGCGTAGATGAGGCCGCTGCTGCTCACACCTCACACCGTAGAGGGGTACGGGCGGGTGGATCGGCCAATTGGGCCGGTGTGTCGCGCGATCTCGCTGATATCACGGACTTTTTTTGTGACTCTTCGGATCAGGTTATGGGCGAATCGGTTCCGTGCGGGTCTTAATTCGAACGGATATTCGTTTCTTCATTTCGGCGGGGACTGCGCGTGCCGTGCCCGGTGCCATCGCCGCAGCAGCCCCTCCGGCACCTCCTCCGCCGTGACCGCGTAGACGAGGTGGTCGCGCCAGGCCCCGTCGATGTGCAGATAGCGCGGCCGCAGCCCCTCCTCGCGCAGGCCCAGCTTCTCCACGACCCGGCGGCTCGGGCCGTTCTCGGGGCGGATGCACACCTCGATCCGGTGCAGGCCGACCTTCCGGAAGCAGTGGTCCACCGCCAGCGCGACCGCCGTCGGCATCACGCCCCGGCCCGCGACCTCGCGGTCCACCCAGTAGCCGATGTGGCCGGCGCACATCGAGCCCCAGGTGATCCCCGCGACCGTCAGCTGCCCGACGAGGCGGCCCTGGTACTCGATGACGAAGGGGAGCATGCGGCCCGCGTTCGCCTCCGCCCGCAGATGGCGGACCATCTGGCGGTACGTCGGCCGCTGGATCACCGGCCCCCACGGCGCGGGCGGCGGAATCGTGGCCTCCCACGGCCGGAGCCACTCGCGGTTGCGCCGGTTGACCTCGCGCCACGCCTTGTGGTCCCGCAGCTTTATCGGCCGGAGCGTGACATCGCCGTCCGTCAGGACGACCGGCCAGGAGGGGCTGTTCAGCTCGTGCTCCCCGAAGGCTCCGCCGGTCTGGGGTGGTCACCGCCGCGGATCTGGTCCACGGCGTGCGGCAGGACGCGGGACAGGACGGCGAGGCCGTCGCGCACCCCGCCCGTCGAACCCGGCAGGTTGACGATCAGGGTGTGTCCCGCCACGCCCGCCAGGCCCCGGGACAGGGCCGCGGTCGGCACCTTCGCCAGCCCTTCGGCGCGGATGGCCTGCGGGATGCCCGGAATCTCGTAGTCCAGCACCCGGGCCGTGGCGTCCGGGGTGCGGTCGGTCGGCGAGATGCCGGTCCCGCCGGTGGTCAGGATGACGTCGTACCCGGCGGCCACGCCCTCCCGCAGCGCCTCCTCGACCGGGTCCCCGTCGGGCACGACCCGGGGGCCGTCCACCGCGAAGCCGAGCTTCTCCAGCGCCTCGGCCAACAGCGGGCCGCCCTTGTCCGCGTACACGCCCTGCGAGGCCCGGTTCGAGGCCGTGACCACCAGCGCCCTGCCCGCGGCAGCGGGTCCGGGCGCCACGGGCGCAGCGGGTCCGGGCGCCACGGGCGCGCCGGGTCCGGGCCCCGGCAGGTCGCCGGGGCCGTGGCTGTGGCTGTGCACCTCGCCACCGCGCGGGGCGTTCACGAGCGCGCCCAGTCGCCGGACTTGCCGCCGGTCTTCTCCTCCACCCGCACGTCCGTGATGACCGCGCCCTTGTCGACGGCCTTCACCATGTCGATCACCGTGAGCCCGGCGACCGCGACGGCCGTCAGGGCCTCCATCTCGACGCCCGTGCGGTCGGTCGTCTTCACGGTGGCGAGGATCTCGACGGCGTCGTCGGCGACCTTCAGGTCGACCTTCACGCCCGAGACGGCCAACGGATGGCAGAGCGGGATCAGGTCGGGGGTCTTCTTCGCACCCATGATCCCGGCGATCCGCGCGGTGGCGAGGGCATCGCCCTTGGGGACGCCCTCGCCGCGCAGCAGCTCGATCACCCGGGGGGAGACGAGGACCCGCCCGCTGGCGCGGGCCGTCCGGGTGGTGACGTCCTTCTCCGAGACGTCGACCATCCGGGCCGCACCGGCCTCGTCGATGTGGGTGAGCCTGCTCTCGGTACTCATCGCTGTGCCGCTCCGCTCTGGGCCCCCGGGGGGCCTGTGTGGTGCGACACACGCTACCCGCCCCGGCCGGACTTCAGCCGAGCAGGACCACTTCCAGCTCGCTCCCGGGCTCCACCGAGGTGACGTCCTCCGGTACGACCATCAGCGAGTCGGCGTGCGCCAGTGCGGCGATCAGGTGCGAACCCGAGCCGCCGACCGGGCTGACCGTTCCGCTCTCGGCGTCGTACTTGCCGCGCAGGAACTGCCGGCGGCCGGCCGGGGAGCCGAGCGCCTTGTCGGCCTTGAGCACCGCCCGGACGGACGGCCGGCCGACCTCGGACTCGGGCAGGCCCATGAGCGCCCGGATCGCGGGGCGCACGAACAGCTCGAAGGAGACGTACGAGGACACCGGGTTGCCGGGCAGCGCCAGCAGCGGGGTGTGGTCCGGGCCGA
The DNA here is from genome assembly GCF_040651925.1 of Streptomyces sp. NPDC048349. NCBI lineage: Bacteria > Bacillati > Actinomycetota > Actinomycetes > Kitasatosporales > Streptomycetaceae > Streptomyces > Streptomyces sp. NPDC048349. Next base: position 70,534 of record NZ_JBEZLA010000031.1, read on the forward strand.
TGGTGCCGAAGCCCTGCGGCTTGCCGGGCTGCATGGCGATCTTGCGGAAGTCGATCCCGCCGCCGGCGACGTCCTCGGCGCCCGCGTCGCCCGAGCCGACGGAGGAGAGCGCCTCCTTGACCACGTCGTAGGCTCCGACGCTGACCCCGCCCGTGGTGACCAGCAGGTCGGCCCGGATCAGCTGGTCCTCGATGGTGGCACGCAGGGTGTCGGCGTCGTCCGCGACGGCGCCGACCCGGTAGGCGATGGCTCCGGCGTCCCGCGCGGCCGCGGCCAGCGCGAAGCTGTTGGAGTCGTAGATGGTTCCGGAGGCCAGCGCCTCGCCCGGCTGGACCAGCTCGCTGCCGGTGGACAGGACGACCACGCGCGGGCGCGGCCGCACCCGTACGGCGCCCCGCCCGATGGCGGCCAGCAGGGCGATCTGCGGCGGTCCGAGGACCGTCCCGGCCGCCAGGGCCAGGTCGCCGGCCTGGACGTCGCTGCCGCGCGAGCGGACGTGCGCCCGGGCCTCGGCGGGGCGGTGCACCCGCACCTCGCCGCCCGCGCCCTCGGGGGCCGCGCTGGCCGGGGACATGCCCGAGGCCGCGCCGCCGCCCGTGCCGCCGTCGGTCCACTCGACCGGTACGACGGCTTCCGCGCCGGGCGGCAGCGGGGCGCCGGTCATGATGCGGGCGGCCTCGCCGGGGCCCACGGTGGGCAGCTCGCCGCTGCCCGCCGCGACGTCCCCGATGACCGTCAGCACCGCGGGGAACTCCTCGCTCGCGCCCTGGACGTCGGCCGTACGGACGGCGTAGCCGTCCATGGAGCTGTTGTCGAAGGGCGGGAGGGCGACGGGCACGGTGACGTCTTCGACCAGGACACAGCCCTGGGCGTCGAGCAGCTGGAGCTCGATGGGCTCCAGCGGCCGGACGGTGGCGAGGACGTCCGCGAGGTGCTCGTCCACGGACCACAGGCGGTGGCCGGTGTCCTGCGGTGCGGAACTGCTCAAGGTGCTACATCTCCTCCGTGACGTAACGGTGAAGCCAGGTGCGGAACTCCGGGCCCAGGTCCTCGCGCTCGCACGCGAGGCGGACGATGGCCCGCAGGTAGTCGCCGCGGTCGCCGGTGTCGTAGCGGCGGCCCCGGAAGACCACGCCGTGCACCGGACCGCCGATGGTCTCGTCGGCGGCCAGCTTCTGCAGGGCGTCGGTGAGCTGGATCTCCCCACCGCGGCCCGGCTCGGTCTCCCGCAGTATGTCGAAGATCGCGGGGTTGAGGACGTACCGTCCGATGACCGCGTAGTTGCTGGGGGCGTCCGCGGGGTCCGGCTTCTCGACGAGGCCGGTGATGCGGACCACGTCCTGCTCGTCGGTGGCCTCGACGGCGGCGCAGCCGTAGAGGTGCACGTTGGCCGGGTCCACCTCCATGAGCGCGATGACGGTGCCGCCGGTGCGGCCGTGGATCTCCGCCATCTGACGCAGCAGCGGGTCGCGCGGGTCGATGAGGTCGTCACCGAGCAGGACGGCGAAGGGCTCGCGGCCGACGTGCGGCTCGGCGCACAGCACGGCGTGGCCCAGGCCCCGGGGGTCGCCCTGGCGGACGTAGTGCATGGTGGCCAGGTCGCTGGATTCCTGGACCTTCTTCAGCCGGTCGTCGTCGCCCTTGGCGGTGAGGGCCGATTCCAGCTCGTAGTTCCGGTCGAAGTGGTCTTCGAGAGCGCGCTTGTTACGCCCAGTGATCATGAGTACGTCGTCGAGCCCGGCCGCCACGGCTTCCTCGACCACGTACTGGATGGCCGGCTTGTCCACAACGGGGAGCATTTCCTTCGGGGTCGCCTTGGTCGCCGGAAGGAAGCGAGTGCCGAGGCCCGCGGCCGGAATCACGGCCTTCTTGATCACGGGGTGCAACATAGTCATGCCCCGAACGATAGTGGGTCCTACCGAACGCCTGGCCAGATCGCAGTAGGTAGGTCCACTTATGTGCCGATTTCCCGAGGATATTTGAATCCGCTGTGACAGAGAACCCGCATCCCGTTTCCAGGAAGGCTCGACTGCGCCGGGAACTCCTCGCCGCCCGCCGCGCCTTGTCCCCCGACGCCCGCCGCGCGGCCGCCGAGGCGCTCGCCGTCACGGCCCTCGAGCTACCCGAACTGGCCGGTGCCCAAACGGTGGCGGCGTACGTGTCCGTCGGCACGGAACCGGGCACCCGCGCCCTGCTCGACGCCCTGCGCGCGGCCGGCAAGAGGGTGCTGCTGCCCCTGCTGCTCCCCGACAACGACCTCGACTGGGCCGCGTACGAGGGCCCGCACGGCCTCGCCGAGGCCGCGCACCCGGGGAAGATGCGGCTGCTGGAGCCCACCGGCCCGGCGCTCGGGCCGGACGCGGTGACCGCGGCCGACGCCGTGCTGCTGCCCGGGCTCGCGGTGGACGGCCGCGGGATGCGGCTGGGCCGCGGCGGGGGCTCGTACGACCGGGTCCTGGAGCGGCTGGAGCGCGCCGGGGCCCGTCCGGCGCTGGTGGTGCTCCTCTACGACGACGAGGTGGTCGCGCGGGTCCCGGAGGAACCGCACGACCACCCCGTCCAGGCGGTCGCCACCCCTTCCGGGGTGCTGCGTTTCTAGGGCTTGAGGGTCAGGGTGTCGACGGTCGCCCTGTCCACGGCGTCCTTGCCGAACGGCCAGTCCAGCAGCTCGCCCTTGGCCCACATCGTCGTCTGGTCCGTGTAGTGCGAGTTGTACGCGTGCCCCGAGGCGCCCGTCAGGTTGATCCAGCGCGACTTGTCGAGGTCGTTGAGGTTCACGACCATCCGCATCGACGGCACCCAGGTGACCCCGTAGCCGCTGGACGCGTTCCAGCCGGTGGCGTTGACGGTGGCCTCGCCGCCGCCCAGGTTCCACGGGCCGCGGTTGAGGAGCCACTGCAGGAAGCCGGGGCCCTCGGTGCCGATGGTCTGGTTCTTCAGCGTGAGCTGGTGCAGCCGGCCCCAGCTCCAGGTGGACTGGTCCTTGCCGAGCTTGGCGGTCAGCTCCCAGCGGGCGTCCTCCATGGCCCGGGCGAACAGCTCGTCGCGGGTGGTGGTCGCCGGCTGGGCGTAGCCCTTCCTGGGCGCGCTCCACCACGGCGACTTCTCGTCCTTGACCAGGCGGCGGACCACCTCGAACCAGCGGTCGCCGCCGTCCGGCTGCGCCGAGTCGGAGTCGCGGGCGCCGCATTCGCGGACCACCTCGGCGAGCTCGTCGGCCGGACCGCTGCTGTCGTCGCGGACGTTCATGCAGCTGCCCTCGATCCGCAGCTCCTTGGGCATCTTGTCGCCGAAGGCCAGCTTGAGGATGTTGCGCCAGACCGCGTTGAAGTAGGCGGCGGCCGCCGAGTCGTTCTCCTGGGTGTAGTTCCAGCCCTCCAGGAGCTTCTGCGCGGAGCGCACGTCCGGGTCGGAGACCTCGATCTTGGCCAGCATCGGGGTCAGCAGCGCGGCGATCTCGCTGCTGTTGTCCATCTGCATGGCGCGCATGTCGTCGGTCGAGATCTTGCCGCTGTCCTTGATCTTCGCCTCGATGAGGTCGTTGATCCGCTGGCTGCGGGCGCCGTAGCCCCAGTCGGTGGTGAGCAGGTAGGGGTACTTGCCGGCGCCGGTGCCGCTCTCCACGACCGCCTGGTTGGCGGTGACGATGTAGCCGCGCGAGGGGTTGGACTCGTAGGGCAGCTCGCTTTGCGGGATGTACTCGACGTTGCCGGCCTTGTCGGTCTTCCAGGCGTACTTGGAGTCCCAGCCGGGCGCGGGCATCCGGCCGTCGCCGGCGCCGCGGACCGGGATCCGGCCCGGGGCCTGGTAGCCGATGTTGCCGGACTGGCCCTTGCCGTCGGCGTAGATCAGGTTCTGGGAGGGCACCTCGAAGTCGGCGGCGGCCTTGCGGAACTCGTTGAAGTCCTTGGCCTTGTTCAGCTTGAAGACCGCGTCCATCGACTTGCCCGGCTCCAGGGCGGTCCAGCGCAGGGCGACGGCGTAGCCGTTCCCGCGGTCCGGGGCGGAGCTGGCGACGGGGGCGCGGGAGCCGACCGTGCCGAGCTCGTCGCTGCGGTCGGAGACGAGCGGGCCGTTGTTGGTGATGCGGACGGTCATCTTCTTGCTCGCGCCGCCCGCGACCTTGATGACCTCGTCACGGGTGGTGAAGGGCACCACCTTGTTGTCGTAGACGTAGCCCTCGGGCTTGACCTGCTCCAGGTAGAGGTCGGTGACGTCCGCCCCTAGGTTGGTCATGCCCCAGGCGATGTCGGCGTTGTGGCCGATGACCACGCCGGGCATGCCGGAGAAGGTGTAGCCGGACACGTCGTACTGGCACTGGGCCGAGGCGGTGCGGCAGTGCAGGCCCATCTGGTACCAGACCGAGGGCAGCTGGGGCGACAGGTGCGGGTCGTTCGCCAGCAGCGGCTTGCCGGTGGTCGTGTAGCTGCCCGAGATCACCCAGGAGTTCGATCCGATGCCGCTGCCGTTGGGGCCGAGGATCGCGGGGATCTCGTCGAGGGTCTCGGCCAGGGAGGTCAGCTGCGTGCGCAGGCCGACGGTCGCGCCCTGGGCGGTGGCGTTGTCGGCGAGGCCGGTGCCGTTGCCGCTGCCGGTCGCGGCGGAGGCCTGGGACCCGGTGGCGGGGCGGCCGCCCGCGCCGGAGCCGCCGGCGGAGCCGGAGCCCGGGGGTACGTACTTGCCGCCCTCGATCTTGCCGCCGTCGACGACGGGCTTGTTCCGGTCGAAGGGGTAGGGCGGGTAGAGCTCGTCGATCTGCGCCTGCGTGAGCTTGCTCGACATCAGCGCGCGGTCGATCTCGTCCTGCATGTTGCCGCGCAGGTCCCACGCCATCGCCTTGAGCCAGGCCACCGAATCCACCGGCGACCACTGCTCGGGCCGGTAGTCGTCGCTGAGCTTGAGGGCGGCGTGCTCGACGGAGAGGTCCTTGCCGGACTTCCCCTTCAGGTACGCGTTGACCCCGTCGGCGTAGGACTGCAGGTTCTTCTTGGTCTCGGGCGAGAGCTTGTTGTCGTACTCGGCCTGGGCGACCTGGCGCCAGCCGAGCGTCCGCAGGAAGGCGTCGGTCTCGACCTGGCCGGCGCCGAACATCTCCGAGAGCCGCCCGGAGGTCATGTGGCGGCGTACGTCCATCTCCCAGAACCGGTCCTGCGCGTGCACGAAGCCCTGCGCGCGGAAGAGGTCGTCGTCGTTGTCGGCGTAGAGCTGGGGGATGCCGTGGGCATCGCGCTTGACGTCGACGGTCCCGGTGAGGCCCGGCACCTTGAGTGAGCCGGTCGTCTGGGGGAAGGAGGCGCGCACGCTGTCCACGCCCCAGTACGCCCCGTAGCCGAGGCCCGCGAAGAGCGCCAGGACCAGCACGAGCACGATCAGACGGGCACGTCGTCCCTTCTTCTTGACGGAAGGAGCGGTTTCGTTGGCGGGCATCGCTGTCCTTAGAGGGGCAGGGTGGTCCTGGGAGTGCTGGGAGCAACCATAGGCGCAGGACCCGACTCGTTGATCCGCCAGGGGTGGAGCTGGCAAGGACAGGGGCGAACGGACGTTTCACAATGTGGCTAGCGCGTAAAGAGAACGTCAAAGATTAGGTAAGGTAACGAACTACGTGCCGAACCTGCCGCTGGAGGAACGATCCGCCGGGTCCTCCGCGTGCCTTGAGGAAGGGTCGCCCGCTGACTGTCCACACGCTCAATGAGCTTTTGCTGGTCTGCTCGCTCGTGCTGCTCGTCGCCGTCGCGGCGGTACGCATTTCTTCACGCAGCGGCCTCCCCAGCCTGCTCATCTACCTCGGCATAGGCATCGCGATAGGCCAGGACGGCATCGGCAACGTCGTATTCGACAATGCCGAGCTGACGCAGGTCATCGGTTATGCCGCACTCGTCGTGATCCTCGCCGAGGGTGGTCTGGGCACCAAGTGGAAAGAGATCAAACCGGCCCTCCCGGCGGCGATCGTGCTGTCGCTGGTGGGCGTCGCGGTCAGTGTCGGCATCACGGCCGCGGGGGCGCACTACCTGGTCGGCCTGGAATGGCGCCAGGCCCTGCTGATCGGCGCGGTCGTCTCCTCGACCGACGCGGCGGCCGTCTTCTCCGTCCTGCGCAAGGTCCCCCTCCCCTCCCGGATCACGGGTGTCCTGGAGGCGGAGTCCGGCTTCAACGACGCACCCGTCGTCATCCTGGTCGTGGCCTTCGCAGCCGTCGGCCCCATCGACGACTGGTACGTCCTGCTCGGCAAGATCGCCCTGGAGCTGGCCATCGGCGCCGCGATCGGCCTGACGGTGGGGTTCCTCGGCTCGTACGGGCTGCGGCACGTGGCCCTGCCCGCCTCGGGCCTCTACCCCATCGCCGTGATGGCGATCGCCGTGACGGCGTACGCGGCGGGCGCGATGGCGCACGGCTCGGGCTTCCTCGCCGTGTACCTGGCGGCGATGGTGCTCGGCAACGCCAAGCTCCCGCACTGGCCCGCCACCCGGGGGTTCGCGGACGGGCTCGGCTGGATCGCCCAGATCGGCATGTTCGTCCTGCTCGGCCTGCTGGTCACCCCGCACGAGCTGGTGCACGACTTCTGGCCCGCCGTGATCATCGGGCTGGTCCTCACGATGGTGGCGCGGCCGCTGGAAGTCCTCGTCAGCCTGCTGCCCTTCCGGATCCCCTGGCGGGAGCAGGCCCTGATGTCCTGGGCCGGGCTGCGCGGAGCCGTGCCCATCATCCTGGCCACGATCCCGATGGTTTCCGGGATCGAGGGCAGCGACCGCGTCTTCAACATCGTCTTCGTCCTGGTCGTCGTCTACACCCTGGTGCAGGGGCCGACCCTGCCCTGGCTGGCGCGCAAGCTGGAGCTCGGCCGGACCGACGAGACCGCCTCGGACCTCGGGATCGAGTCGGCGCCGCTGGAGAAGCTGCGCGGTCACCTGCTCTCCTTCGCGATCCCGCCGGCCTCGCGGATGCACGGTGTCGAGGTGAGCGAGCTGCGGCTGCCGCCGGGGGCCTCGGTCACGCTCGTGGTCCGGGAGGGCAAGAGCTTCGTACCGCTGCCCTCGACGGTGCTGCGGCGCGGGGACGAGCTGCTGGTGGTGGCCACGGATCCGGTCCGGGACGCCGCCGAGGCGCGGCTGCGCGCGGTGGCCCGCGGGGGCAAGCTGGCGGGGTGGCTGGGAACCAACGGGAACGGGTCGCCGGGCTCGCGCCGCTGACGCGTCCCGGTGGAATGCACCTTTAGAGCGACGTTCTAATTCGGCCATTTTCGGTGGCACTCGTCCGCTTATGTCCCTGTTTTGGCTGGTCTCCGCCCGTGACAGGCCCGTTAATCACAGGTGAAGACATGCCTTGTCAGCGCAATCACAGGGCGTGGTAGCGGGTTCCCCTGTACGATAAAGGCACAACAGATCGAACCAACTCTGCCTGACGCAGAGCTGGCGCGACCGCAAAGCGGCCGTGGCTCCCCCCGCAGTGGGCGCCCAGGTATCACTCGGTTCTGCGCAAGAGGACAGCTCTCGGGGCTCCCACATGTACGGGTGCGGTCGCTCACAAGGCGACGCACCGTCCGCAGACGGGGACGCTCTACCAGGCAGCGGAAAGGCAAGGCCGTGACATCCGCGGTCACGACCGGAACATCCGCCACGTCCACCACGTCCGCCCGCCCCGGCTACGGGCAGCTCCTGCGCACTCCCGGCGCCCTGGGCTTCGTCCTCCCCGGCTTCGCCGCCCGGCTCCCCTTCGGGATGCTCACCGTCAGCATCCTCCTGCTCGTCCAGCACACCACCGGTTCCTACGGCAGTGCCGGCGTCGTCACCGCCGTCACCGGCGTGTCCATGGCGCTGTTCGCCCCGCTGATGGGCAAGTTCACCGACCGGTTCGGCCAGAGCGCCGTCCTGGTTCCGGCCGCCCTGACGCACACCGCCTCGGTCGGCGCCCTGGTCGGCCTCGCCCTGCTCGGCGCCCCGGTGTGGGCACTGGTGCTGGCCGCCGTCCCCGCCGGCGCCTCCGTCCCGCAGGCCGGCCCGATGGTCCGCGCCCGCTGGGCCGCCAAGCTGGAGGGCTCCCCGCTGCTGCCGACCGCGGCCGCGTTCGAGTCCGTCACCGACGAGTTCACCTTCGTCGTCGGGCCGGTGCTCGCGACCTTCCTGTGCACCCAGGTCCACCCCTCGGCGGGCCTGATCACCGAGGCCACCCTCACGCTCGTCGGCGGGCTCGTCTTCGCCGCGCAGCGCGCCACGCAGCCCAAGCCGGCCGGCCGCCCGGCCGACGGCGAGAAGCACGCCTCCGCCCTGTCCTTCCCGGGCCTGCGCGTCCTGATCGTCGCCTTCCTCGGGATCGGCGCCGTCTTCGGCGGCATGCAGGTCTCGCTCGCCGCCTTCTCCAACGAGATCGGCAACCCGGGCGCCAACGGCCTGCTCTACGGCGTCTTCGCCGCGGGCAACATGGTCGCCGGCATCGCCATGGGCGCCATCGCCTGGAAGATCGGCCCGCGCCGCCGCCTGATCCTGGGCTACGTCGGCCTCACCGCCGCGGCCTCGGTCCTGTGGGCCGCGAACTCGGTGATCGTGCTGGGTGCCCTCGGCCTGGTCGTCGGCCTGTGCATCGCCCCGGCGCTGATCACCGGCTACACGATGATCGAGCAGCTGATCCCGGCCGCCTCGCGCACCGAGGCCTTCACCTGGCTGACCGGCGCGGTCGCCTTCGGGCAGGCCGTCGCCGTCACCCTGGCCGGCCGCCTGACGGACGCGCACGGGTCCTCGTACGGCTTCCTCGTCCCCATGGCCGCCACTGCGCTGGCCCTGGTCACGCTGCTGGCCCTGCGCGCCAAGTTGGCCCCGAAGGCTCCGAGCCGGATCGTGAACTCCTCGGCCCCGGCGGCCGCACCGGCCGCTGCCCCGGCCTCCCGTAACCGGGTGAACGAGCGTGGGATGGGTCACCGCGTGCCGGTGACGGTGGACTGATCCGCCGGAATACGTCACCATGGAGCGTCGTTAGCACTCATTGAGTGAGAGTGCCAGGAGGAAATTCGTGCCGACCTACCAGTACCAGTGCACCGAATGCGGTGAGGGCCTTGAGGCCGTGCAGAAGTTCACCGATGACGCGCTGACCGTGTGCCCCAGCTGTGACGGACGCCTGAAGAAGGTGTTCTCCGCGGTCGGAATCGTCTTCAAGGGCTCCGGTTTCTACCGGAACGACAGCCGTGGCGCTTCGTCGAGCAGCACTCCTGCCTCGAAGCCCGCCACGACCCCGTCGACGTCCACGGCTGCCGCCGCCCCCGCCGCTTCCTCCGCCTCGACCTCGTCGAGCACGGGCAGCAGCTCCAGCTCGGCCGCCTGACGGCCGCGCGCCCACTCGTCGAAAGGCCCCGCCGCCCTCCGGGCAGCGGGGCCTTTCGCATACCCCCGTTAGGGTGGCTGCATGGTGAACGCAGAGATCGGTGTCATCGGCGGTTCGGGCTTCTACTCCTTCCTGGAGGACGTCTCCGAGATCCAGGTGGAGACCCCGTACGGGCCCCCGAGCGACTCCCTGTACGTGGGCGAGCTGGCCGGCCGGCAGGTGGCCTTCCTGCCCCGGCACGGGCGCAGCCACACCGTCCCGCCGCACAAGATCAACTACCGGGCCAACCTGTGGGCGCTGCGCTCGGTCGGCGTCCGCCAGGTACTGGGCCCGTGCGCCGTCGGCGGCCTGCGGACCGAGTACGGCCCGGGCACGCTGCTCGTCCCCGACCAGCTGGTCGACCGCACGAAGTCCCGGGCGCAGACCTTCTTCGACGGCGAGCCGCTGCCCGACGGTTCCGTGCCGAACGTCGTGCACACCACCTTCGCGGACCCGTACTGCCCGGTGGGACGGTCGGTCGCTCTGGCGGCGGCCCGGGGCCGGGAGTGGGAGCCGGTGGACGGCGGGACGATGGTCGTGATCGAGGGGCCGCGGTTCTCCACGCGCGCGGAGTCGCGCTGGCACGCGGCGGCGGGCTGGTCGGTGGTCGGCATGACCGGCCACCCGGAGGCGGTGCTCGCCCGGGAGCTGGGGCTCTGCTACACCTCGATGGCGCTGGTGACGGACCTGGACGCGGGCGCCGAAACCGGCGAGGGCGTGTCCCACACGGAGGTCCTGAGGGTCTTCGGCGAGAACGTCGGCCGACTGCGCGAGGTCCTCTTCGACGCGGTGGCCGCCCTTCCGTCGACGGAGTCGCGCGCCTGCCTGTGCACCCACGCACACGACGGCTGGGACCTGGGCATCGAGCTGCCGTAGCCGCGGCTCTCCGGGGCCCGTCCCGGCCGGGTGCCCGTCCCGGCCGGGGCTTGTCCTGGCCGGAGGCCCGTCCTGGCCGGGGCCCGTCCTGGCCGGGGTCTGACACGTGCGGGTGACGGGGTTGTCCACAACCTGGGGATCGTCCACAGGCCGGAGCGGGAGTCGGCGGAAGGCCGGATCGTGGGGTGTGTCCGGGCGCAGGGTCCGGGCACAGCGACTCGGTCCGACTGGTGGTGGCCCTCATGTCCCGTACGTCCGCGTTCTCTTCAGCCCTCTCCCCTTCCCCCGTTCCCGCCGGCGATCCCGCCCCGGTGTGCTCGTCCGCATGTCCTCCCGCGCGCCCCGTTCCCTCCTTTCCCCCGCTGCGGGTCGGGCGGGGCGGCGACCGGCTGCGCAGGGCCCTGCGGCGCCGGCGGCGGACCGTCGCGGCGGGGCTGGCCGTCGCGGCGGCGGCCATGGCCGTGGGCGGGACGGAGGCGCAGGCCTCGCGAGGGGTCGTGCCACCGGAGGCAGGGGGCTCCCGGGGCGCCGCTCCGCCCGCGGCGGTGCGGCTGGTATCGGCCCCGGTGCGCATCGCGGACGCGGCGACGGTGCGGCTGCTGCGGCCCGGGGTCCGGGTCGACGTGGTCGCGGCGGAGCGCGCGGGCCCGCCGAGGGTGGTGGCCGCGGGGGCCCGGGTTGCCGAAGTGCCCGCGCCGGACCAGGGTGTCGGGGCCGGTGACGGTGGGGCGCTGGTGGTCCTTTCCGTGCCCCGGGACACCGCGCGGGCCCTCGTGGGAGCGGGCGCGACGGCGCGGCTGGCGGTGACGCTGTGTTGATTCGCACGTGGGGCCGGTCAAGTCACCTCGGCGAGGGGGGCGATTGGACATACCGCGACCGGACTGCCGTAGTTTTCGGAACCGTTGGCTCCGTGTTCGGCACAAGTGGAGAAGGGCTCAGTGGTGAGCGAGAAGAAGCAGGAGAGCGTCCTGGCGGGCTTCAAGGCCTTCCTGATGCGCGGCAACGTGGTCGACCTCGCGGTCGCCGTGGTCATCGGCGCGGCGTTCACGAACATCGTGAACTCGATCGTCAAGGGCATCATCAGCCCGCTGGTGGGAGCCATCGGGACCAAGAACCTGGACGTCTACAAGTCCTGCCTGAAGGACCCCTGCGGCATCGACGCCGCCGGCCAGCCCACCGGCGTCGAGATCCTGTGGGGCTCGGTGCTCAACGCCGCGCTCACCTTCCTGATCACCGCGGCCGTCGTGTACTTCCTCATGGTCCTGCCGATGGCGAAGTACCTCGCCAAGGTGGAGGCGCGCCGCAAGGCCCGGGAGGGCGTCCAGGAGACCATGGAGATCACGGAGCTGGAGGTCCTCAAGGACATCCGGGACGAGCTGGTCGCGCAGCGCGGGGCCGGCGGCGGGAGGGCCGGGGCGCCGGCACCGCGCGACGCGTTCTAGCCGACCGGTCGGCCCGGGCCGCCTCGGCGGCTCAGATGTGGTGCGGGGGCTTCTCGTCGAGGAAGCGGGCCAGGTCGGCCGCGCTTCCGCCGGCGGGCGGGCGCTCGCCCCAGCCCCGGTCGGTGTCGTCCGAGGACTGCTGGTCCAGCGGGTCGTCGAAGACGAGCCGGGGCTTGGGCTTCGGCGGCGCAGCGGAGGCCTGCTGCGGGTCGGGGGCGGCGGGGGTGCTCATGCCTCCAGAGTACGGCCGCCCCCGGTGGCGCCCCCGCTCAGCTGGGGGCCTCGGCGCCCTTGCGGGCGTAGAACCACCAGCACACCGCCAGGCAGGTCGCGTAGAAGCCGATGAACATCCACAGGGCGTGCGTGACCGCCATGGCGGCGAACATCGCGGGGATGAAGAAGAACCCGTAGGCGGCGATGGCGGAGGAGAAGCCGGTGACGGCGCCCGCTTCCATCTCGGACTGCTTCAGCGCGGCGCCCTGCGCCTCGGGCCCCTCGCCCTCGGCCTGCCGCATGTGCTGGTCGCGGAAGATCACCGGGATCTGCCGGAAGGTCGAGCCGTTGCCGAGGCCGGAGAAGGCGAAGGCCGCCAGGAAGCCGAGGAAGAACGCCCAGAAGCTGCCCTGGTCACCGCTGTGCGGCAGCGCGAAGATCACCACCACCAGCGAGGCCGCCATGCCGACGAAGGACAGCATGGTGACCCTGGCGCCGCCGATCCTGTCGGAGAGCCATCCGCCGGCCCAGCGCATCAGCGCGCCGATGAAGGGGCCGATCCACGCATAGGTGGTGGCGTGGTAGCCCTGTGCCTCGAAGTTGTTCTTGATCAGCAGGGGCAGGCCCGCGGCGAAGCCGATGAAGGACCCGAAGGTGCCGACATAGAGCCAGGTCATCAGCCAGTTGTGCTTGCGCTTGAAGATGATCTTCTGCTGGCTGAAGGGTGCCGCGGCCACCTTGAGGTCGTTCATCAGGAACCAGGCGAGCAGCGCCATGATCACCAGCAGCGGCACCCACAGGAAGGCGCCGTTCTGGAGCCAGATGTCGGTGTTCTCCTTGGCGTCGTGCTGGGGACCCCCGGCCGGGGCACCGAGTACGGCGGCCGTCACCACCAGCGGGGCGACCAGCTGGACCACGCTCACGCCGAGGTTGCCGAGCCCACCGTTGAGGCCGTTGGCGCTGCCCTTCTCCCGCTTGGGGAAGAAGAAGCCGATGTTGGCCATCGAGGAGGCGAAGTTGGCTCCGCCGATGCCGCACACGGCCGCGATCAGTGCCAGCTCCCAGTACGGGGTGCCGGTGTCCTGGAGCGCGAAGCCCAGCCACAGCATCGGAACGACCAGGATGACCGTGCTGAAGGCGGTGAACTTCCGCTCGCCGAAGTTCGGCCCGATGAAGGTGTAAAGGATCCGGAAGGTGCCGCCGGTGATGCCGGGGATGGCGGTCAGCCAGAACAGCTGCGACTTGGAGAAGCCGAAGCCGACGTCGTTGAGCTTGACCACGGTGACCGACCAGACCTGCCAGACCACGAAGCCGAGCATCAGCGCGGGGATGGAGATCCAGAGGTTGCGCTGGGCGACCTTGCGGCCGGTGGTCTGCCAGAAGCCGTCGTCCTCGGGCCGCCAGTCGCCGATGGTCGCGCCGGGCTTGTAGGTCTCCGCGCGGTGCGAGCGCACCTGGGATTCGGTGTTCGTGCGTATCGACATGGTCATCGGTCCTTCGGGTCGAGGAGCCACAGCGCGATCACGACGAGGAAGGAGAGGAGCAGGAATCCCGCACCCCACCAGGCCGTGCCGGTGTTGCCCTTCATCCACTCGTTGACGGTCACGGTCAGCGCCCAGAGCTGTCCGATGACCACGGTCAGGGCCAGGGCCAGACGGGCGTTCAGCTTCGAGGACCGCTCCGGCTCCTGTTCGGTGCCGGCGCCCGGGCCGGGGCCCGTGTGCCGGATCCGGGGGTCCCCGTAGCCGCTGGTGGAGCGGATCTGCGGATACCGCTCGCGCACCGGCCGGTTCAGCCGGGGCTGGGCACTGCCCGGGTGGTAGTCGGGTCGCGGAGGCAGCTGTGCGTCGCTCACGTGCGCCCGCTTTCGTTCGCGGTGGCGCGATCGGCTCCGGGGCAGCCGAGCCTGGCGGCCGTCTCGGGGCGGGAATCGCCGAACTGCCGGCACAGGGCGTCCTTGGCCGGCTCTCCCGACCGGGCGGTGGCGATGGCCCAGACGCTGCCGTCGGCCTGCTCGGTCAGGAAGACCATGGGGAGGGGGCGGGGCGGCGGCCCCGCGGTCACCTCGCCGGTGCGGACGTCGAAGACGCCCTCGTGGCAGGGGCAGTACAGCTCTCCGTCGGCGCCCCGGTCCTCGCGCCAGAGCACGGCGCAGGCCAGGTGGGTGCAGACGGCCGAGTAACCGACGAGGGTGCCGTCGGCCAGCCGCACGGCCAGGGCCCGGTCCTCCTCTTCGGGGAAGCGGAAGGCGACGGACTGACCGGGCTCCAGCCGCTCGGCGACCAGCTTGGCCTCGGGCAGCTTCTCGCTGTCGCCGTGCCGGTGCAGGATGCCGGCGGCGACGCCGACACCGCCGACGGCCAGGCCGCCGGAGACGGTGGCGACGATCCGCAGGTAGTCGCGGCGGGTGGTGAGGGAGTCGGCGCTGATCCGGTCGCGCAGCTGGTCCGCGGCGGCGTCGCCGTCGGGATCCTGGCCGGGCGCCGGAGCCGGCTGCTCGGTGACGCTCATCGGACGTCCACTCCGTTCACCTCGACCACGGGCAGGCCGCCGGGGACCGGCCACTGGACCTTGTCGGCGGGGACGACCATCGCCACGCCGGTGCTGACCATCACGTCGCCGAAGGCGAAGGAGTCGGCGACCTGGACTCCGGGGCGTTCGGCCTGGAGCTCCTCGAGGGTTCCGTAGAACAGGGCGCCGGTGGGGCAGACCGTGGCGCACATGGGTGCCAGCCCGTAGGCGGTGCGGTCGTAGCAGAGGTTGCACTTCATCTGCAGCTTCGCTTGGAGGTCGATCTTCGGGACGCCGAAGGGGCAGGCGTTGACGCAGTTCGCGCAGCCGATGCAGCGGGTGGTGTCGGCCTGCTGGACCACGCCGTCGGCGGTCACCAGGATCGCGTCGGCGGGGCAGACCTCGGCGCAGGGGGCGACCGGGTCCTCGCAGTGCATGCAGACGGTCGGGAGGGAGGCGACGGACGTGCCGGGGTCGGTGTAGTCCAGGTGGATCATCGATTTGCCGCGGTGGGAGTCGCATTCGCGGCAGGCGGAGACGCAGGCCTGGCAGCCGATGCAGCGACCCGGGTCGATGAAGATCGTGCGGCCCATCATGGCGGGTCAGCTCCTTTCCGCCGTGCCACGGCCCTGCGGGGACGTGGGGGGCAGGGGGTCGGTGCGGGAGACCTGGGCCTGCGGATAGGCCTCGCGGCCGGGCGGGGCGGGCGGCGCGGGGACCTCGTCGATCCGTTCGCCGGCCTCGACCCGGGCGGCGCACACCTTGTACTCGGGGATCTTCGACCGGGGGTCGAGGGCGTCCACGGTCAGGGCGTTGGCCGCCGTCGGGACGGGCCAGTGGTACGGGATGAAGACGGTGTCGGGCCGGATCGCCTCGGTGACCAGGGCCGGGAAGACCTCGCTGCCGCGGCGGGTGACCACCCGGACCGGGTCGCCGTCCTTGAAGCCGTGCGAGGGGTGCACCTCCACCCAGGGGCGTGGGGTCTGTTCGACCAGGGCGCCCAGGCGGCGGGTCTGGTTGCCGGAGAGGAAGTGCGCGACGGTGCGGCCGGTGGTGAGGGAAAGGGGGAACTCCTCGGTGTAGGGGTCCATGGGCGCGTGCCACTCGACGACCTGCAGGTGGATCTTGCCGTCGGGGTGGTAGGTCCTGCCGCCCTCGAACAGCCGCGGAGTACCGGGGTGCTCGGTGGACGGACAGGGCCACATGATCCCGCCGGTCTGCTCGAGACGTTCGTAGGTGATGCCGTAGTAGTCGTTGACCGTGCCGGCCGAGGCGATGCGCAGTTCTTCGAAGACCTCGCG
>NZ_JBEZLA010000032.1:0-84703 GCF_040651925.1 Streptomyces sp. NPDC048349
GTACGTCCAGTACGGGGGCATCCGGCCGGCACGCCGAGAGCACGCACCGGACACCGCTCCTTCACCACGGACCTCCGTCAGACACCCCCTAGAGCGCCTATCGAGTCGTGACCAAAGCTCACAGCACAGCGCTGAGGTGCCGGACGCCAAGGGCGGGCAGGGGTGGGGTCAACGGTCGACCAGCCGTGGACGCGGGGCCTCACCCGTGGGTTCCGCGTCGGTGTCGTCGGTGCCGACCGGGCCGCGGGGAAGCATCCGGTCCAGCCACTTCGGCAGCCACCAGTTGCTCCGGCCGAGGAGCGTCATGGTCGCCGGTACCAGCACCATGCGTACGACCGTGGCGTCGATGAAGATCGCGGTGGCCAGGCCGAGTCCGAACATTTTGCTGGAGGGGTCCTCGGCGACGGCGAAGGACAGGAAGACGGCCACCATGATGAGGGCGCCGGAGGTGATGATCCGGGCGGTGCCCGAGACGCCCTCGACGATCGCCGTGCCGTTGTCGCCGGTGCGCAGGTACTCCTCGCGCACGCGGGAGAGGAGGAACACCTCGTAGTCCATCGACAGGCCGAACAGGATGGCGAAGAGGAACATCGGGATGAACGACACGATCGGAACCGTCGCTTCCAGTCCGATGAGTGCACCTCCCCAGCCCCACTGGAAGACCGCGACCATGATGCCGTAGGCCGCGCCGATGCTCAGCAGATTCAGCAGTACCGCCTTGAGCGGTACGAGTATCGAGCGGAAGACCAGCATCAGCAGCAGGAACGACATCGCCAGCACGGCGGCGACGAACGCCGGCAGGCGTTGGCTGGTGCGCTGGCCCACATCGGACAGGCTCGCGGCGGCGCCGCCGACGTGGGCCCTGGCCGGGCCGTCCCCGATCGCCGTGGGCAGCACGTCGGTGCGCAGCCGGGCGATGGTGTCGGCCGTGGCCTTGTCCTGAGGGCTGGTGGTCGGGAACACCACGAGGGTCGCGATGCCGGTGGCGCGATCGATGTGCGTCGGCGCGACGGATGCGATGCCCGGATCCGCCGCGACCGCCCCGACGAGTCGGTCCAGCACTCCCGGATCACCGGTGGGGTCCGCGGCGATGACGAGGGGACCGTTGGTGCCCGGGCCGAATCCCTCGGCGACGAGGTCGTACGCGCGGCGCTCGGTCCGGCTGTGGGGCAGTGAGCCGTCGTCGGGCAGGCCGACGCGCAGGCCGAGCACGGGCAGCGTCGCCGTCAGCAGCAGCGCCGCGGCGCCGACCGCGTACGGCAGCGGGTGCCGGCCGACGTGCCCGAGCCAGCGCCGCCACCCGGCGGCGCGGGCGGCGTCTGCCGCCGGGTCCCTCCGCCGTGCGAGTCGGCCCAGCTTCCTGCTCTGCAGAGCCCGGCCGACCCGGCCGGCCCGGCCCAGCCGCGGGCCCGCCGCGCCGAGGAAGGCCGGCAGCAGCGTCACCGACGCGAGCACCATCGTCAGGACGACGATCGAGACGGCAACCCCGCCCACCGTCATGAACGGCACGTCCGCGACCGCCAGGCCGAGGATCGACACGACGACGGTGCCGCCGGCGAAGACCACCGGCCGCCCAGCCGTTGCCACCGCTCGTCCGGCCGCCGCCTGCGGATCGAGCCCGCACGCGAGGTACTCCCGGTGTCTGGCGAGCACGAACAGCGCGTAGTCGATGCCCACTCCGAGCCCGACCATGCTGCCCAGGACCGGTGCGAAGGTGGGGACCTCCGTCACCCCCGCCAGTACCGTCATCGTGGCGACCCCGACGGTCAGCCCGAAGACCGCCATGCCGATCGGCAGCGCGGCGGCGACGAGCGAACCGAACGCCAGGAACAGGATCGCGGCCGCGGCGAGGAGGCCGATCAGCTCGCTCGCGCCGCCGTTGGGGTCGGAGAAGGCGTAGAAGAGGTTCCCGCCCATCTCGATGCGCAGGGGCAGTTCGGCGCGCAGCCGGTCGCCGAGACCGACGAGGGCGTCGAGGTCCTCGGCCGACAGCCGGCTCTGGTCGGGGTACTGCACCCGGACGACCGCGATCCGCCCGTCGGCCGAAACGAGGCCGCCGCGCACGGCGGTGTCCCCGCCCGTGTCGAGCGCCCCCGCCGGGTCGCTCGCGGCGAGCACGTGCGGCAGCCGCGTCACCTCGGCCCGCAGCCGCGTGAGAGCGGTGCGCGCGCCGTCGTCGCCGAAGAACGTCGCACCGTCGTCGAGGGGGGTGACGACCACGTGGGCGGTCATCCCCTCCTGGCCGGTGCCTGCCCGCTCGATCAGTTCCGCGGCCCGTCGGGAGTCCAGTCCCGGAGCGGTCATCGAGTCCGCGGTACGCCCGCCGAAGGCGACGGCGGCGAGGACCGCGAGCGTGGCGGCGATCAGCCATGCCGCGATCACCCGCCAGGGATGGCGGGCAGCGCCCCCGCCCAGGCGCAACAGGGCTTTCGAGAGCATCGGGTCCTCCAACCACCTCGTCGGCCGTCCTTGTACGGCCGCCGATACCGAGGCTCGTCGCCACGGCGCTCCGCGGCATCGGCCCGCGGGCCGCGGATCCGTCGGCCCCGGGGCGGAGTGACGACCCGTCCTTTCGGCCGATGCGCGCCGCGCCGCGGTCCCTAGGCTGAGAACCGTGCTCCGAGACGACCTGCGAACCCTGTGGACCGAACCCCGGCCGCCCGGCGCGCCCGCCCGGGTGCGGCGGGACTGGGCGCTGCTCGCTGCGGGGCTGGCGGGTGTGGTGCTGGAGGCCACCCTGCGCGAGAACGTCGTGTGGCGGCCGGTGGCGGTGGTGTTCGCCGTATGGCTGTGCCTGCTGCCCCTGTGGCGCCGGACCCGCCCGCTGGCGATGGTGACTCTGGCGTTCGGCTCGGTGAGCCTGCTTCCGGTGGCCTCGCTCGTCGCCGCACCGCGCGAGCCCGTCGGCCTGTACACCGGCGCGGTCGTGCTCGTACTGGTGTACGCGCTGCCCCGGTGGGGATCGGGACGGGAGATCGTGCTGGGCGGCGCGGTGATCCTCGCGGTCGGCGCGCTGTGTGTCGGCATGGACGAGACCCCGGTCGTCGAAAAGGTCGTGGGCCTCGTCTTCCTGCTGCTGCCCGGCGTGGTCGGGGCTGCCGTGCGGTTCCGGGTGACCGCTCGCGAGCGGCAGTTGGAGCAGGTGCGCTCCCGCGAGCGCGAGCAGCTCGCCCGGGAACTGCACGACACGGTGGCCCACCACGTCTCGGCCATGGTGATCATCGCTCAGGCGGGCCGGGTGCTCGCGGGCACCGACCCGTCCGCCGCCGTCGAGGCGCTGGAGGGCGTCGAGGAGGAAGGGGCGCGCACGCTGGAGGAAATGCGCGCCATGGTCGCCGCGCTGCGCGACCGCGGCGTCGGCGCCGAGCTGGCGCCCCCCGCCGGAGTCGCGGATCTGGAGCGCCTGGTGCGCACCCCGGGTGGTCGCCTCAGGGTCGACCTGGGGATCGACGGCGAACTGGACGCGCTGCCCCCGGCCGTGGACGCGGCCGTCTACCGGATCGTGCAGGAGTCGGTGACCAACGCGCTGCGCCATGCGGTCGACGCGACCGAGGTCGTCGTCCGGGTCGCCGCGGAACGGCACACGGTACGGGTGAGCGTGCGCGACAACGGACGGCGCACCGGCCGGAGTCGCGACGGATACGGACTTACCGGATTGCGCGAGCGCGCGACGCTGCTCGGCGGCACACTACGAGCCGGCCCGGGTACCGACCGGGGCTGGCACGTCGATGCCGAACTGCCGAGAGCGAGGAGCGAGAGCGGTGTCCATTCGCGTCCTCGTCGCTGACGACCAGACGATCATCCGCACCGGGTTGCGGATCATACTGAACGCGCAGCCCGGCATCGAGGTGGTCGGCGAGGCCGCCGACGGGCGGGAGGCGGTACGTCTGGCACGCGAACTGCGCCCCGACGTCTGCCTGTTCGACATCCGCATGCCCGTACTCGACGGGCTCGAGGCCACCCGGCTGGTCGCCGGGCCGGGCGTCACCGACCCGCTGGCCGTGGTCGTCATCACCACGTTCGACCTCGACGAGTACGTCTACGGCGCGCTGCGTGCCGGCGCCCGCGGATTCCTCCTCAAGGACACGGGGCCGGACCTTCTGGCCCAGGCCGTACGGTCGGCGTCCGGCGGTGAGGCGCTCATCGCGCCCAGCGTCACCGTCCGTCTGCTCCAGGCGTTCGCGGACCTGCCCGCAGGCCGGCCCGTGGCCCAGCCGGTCTCCCCCGTCACCGCCCGCGAGGAGCAAGTGCTCCTCGCCGTCGCTCGCGGGCTGACCAACACCGAGATCGCCGATGCGCTGCACATCAGCCTCAGCACGGTGAAGACGCATCTGGCCAGCCTGATGGCCAAACTCGGCGCCCGCAACCGGGTCGAGATCGCGATGTGGGCCTACGAAACGCGCCGTATCCTCCCCGGAACCTGAGCGGGTGCAGGGCCCGATGATCACGACCCGATACGCGGCCTAGGGCCTGCGCTCGCTGTCGGCGAGGATCAGGTCGGCGGCGTAGTGCGGGCAGGACGCCGTGTGCCAGGTCACCGACAGCGAGCCCGCCACGGCGCTCAGGGTCCGCGCGACCCCTTCCTTGTCGGTGGCCCGGCAGTACGGGCAGACAACGGTCTTGGGGCGCAGAAAATCGAGCATGGTCACGTCCTTCCCGCGGGCAGTGTGCACACGGACTGGTCCAGAAGTATCAAATCCCGGCCCCTTCGGGTCGTGATACCCACGAGTACGCACAAACCGTTCTCATCAGACGGGTGGGGGAGTCGGCAGGGGTGCCCTGGAGGACCGGAAGCGCGAACCTGCCCGTCCCGCTTCCGGCCGCACCCCTCTCCTTGCGGGCCCCGGCCGTGACCACTGGCGGTCACCGACACATGCGCGGAGCCGACTGTGGTGGGCAGACCCATGGGAGGGGGGCGGGGACATCGCCCATGATTCCGGCCATGACAAGCGGAAACACTCCCGCGCTCGACGGGACAGCAGGGGTCGACCTGGCGGGCCGCACCGCCATGGTGACCGGGGCCGGCAGCGGTATCGGGCGCGCCTGCGCCACGGCCCTGGCCGCGGCCGGGGCCCGCGTCCACGTCGTGGATGTCGACGCCCGGGCGGCCGCGTCCGTCGCCGAGCGGATCGCAGGCACCCCGCACGTCGTGGACCTGGCCCAGGGCGGGCTCGTGGAGGGGCTGCCGGCCGACGTCGACATCCTCGTCAACAACGCGGGCCTCCAGCACGTGGCGCCGCTGACCGAGTTCCCCCCGGAACGATTCGAGCTCATCCAGAAAGTGATGGTCCACGCCCCGTTCCTCCTGCTCCGCCGGACGCTCCCGCACATGCGGGCCCGCGGCTGGGGCCGGATCGTCAACATCTCCAGCGTCCACGGCCTGCGGGCCAGCGCGTTCAAAGCCGGATACGTGGCCGCGAAGCACGCCCTGGAGGGCCTGAGCAAGGTCGCCGCCCTCGAAGGCGCTCCGCACGGCATCACGAGCAACTGCGTCAGCCCGGGCTACGTGCGCACCCCGCTGGTGGAACGGCAGATCGCGGCCCAGGCGGCGGCCCACGGCATCGACGCCGACCGGGTGGTCGGCGAGGTGATGCTCAGCCGTTCCGCGCTCAAGCGGCTGATCGAACCGGAGGAGGTGGCGGCCGTCGCCGTATGGCTCTGCGGGCCCCACACCGGTTACCTCACCGGCGCCTCGATCCCGCTGGACGGCGGCTGGACGGCCGCCTGAACACCGCTCCGCGCGGCCCTGCGCCGCCGCACCGTGAACGACCTCTGCCGACGTGCAGCGGCGCGGCGATACTGAACCTGAGCCGTCCGCTCACGCCCTTGGTGTCTGATCACCCTGGGTGGCCGCTGCGGGAATGCCCGCTGAGCGTTCCGTTCGGAAGGTCGAAGGGTGGTAGCGATGGACGCACCAGCGCCGGGGTGGGGCGAGGTGCCGGAGGACCCGTTCGCGCTGCACCACTCGGCCTCGGCGGTGCTGGACGAGCGCGGCAGGATCGTCGGCTGGAGCGAGCGCGCACAGGAGCACCTCGGCTACCCGCCCGAGGAGGTGCTGGGCCAGGCGGCCATCGAGTTCCTGTTCGATCCCGGCGACCGCGGAGCGGTGCGGGACGCCGTGGCCGCGTGCGAGCGCGAGCAGGGCTGGTCCGGTGTCCTGCCCGTCCTGCACCGCACCGGGCGACGGGTGGAGCTGGGCTTCCGCGCCCGCGCCGTCATCCGCGCCGGCTCGGCCCGCGAGTGGTTCCTCGTCGTCGCCCCGGCCGACGAGGTGCTCCAGTGGGAGACGGACCGGTCGGTCCTGGACGGTCTGTTCCGGCGCTCCCCGATCGGTCTGTCCGTCCACGCCCCCGACCTCAGCATCCTGCGCATCAACCGGGCGCTGGCACGGTTCACCGACCTTCCCGCGGCAGAGATGCGCAGCCGGCGGATCGGCGACTTCCTCATCGGTCCGGACCTGCAGACCATCGAGACGCGGCTGCGACGGGTGCTGGCGACGGGCGAACCCCTGATCTTCACCGAGCAGCCCTGCCGCCTGAGGAGCGACCCCGGCAACGAGCGGGTGGTGTCGGTGTCGGCGTTCCGGATGGAGGATCCCGCCGGCGGGATCCTCGGGGTCACCCAATTGGTGGAGGACGTCACCGACCGCTACCGCGCCCGGCGGCGGCTGGCCCTGCTCAACCGGGCGAGCGCCCGCATCGGCACCACGCTGGACCTCGGCCAGACCACCCGGGAGCTGGCCGACGTCGCCGTCCCCGACCTCGCCGACGCCGTCTCGGTGGACCTTCTGGAGCCGGTGGCCCGCGGCGAAGAGAGCACCGAGGAGGCGCGCGGACTGGTCCGCAGGATGGCCGTCCACTCGGTCGTGGCAGAGGCACTGCAGGTGATGTACTCCGCCGGAGAGGTCTTCCGCTTCGACCCGCGTACCCCGCAGGCCACGTGCCTCGCCGAACAGCAGCCCATCCTCGAACCAGTGCTCCAGAGCAGCCCCGGCTGGTACTTCCAGGATCCGGAGCGCACCCGGCGCGCCTTCGCCCTGGGCGCTCACTCCCTGATCGTCGTACCGCTGACGGCCCGCGGTCTGCTCCTCGGCCTGCTCAGCCTGTGGCGGGCCGAGCGGCCCGAACCGTTCGAGTCGGACGACGTCACGCTCGCGGAGGAATTCGCCGCGCGCGCCGCCCTGTGCATCGACAACGCCCGCCGCTACACCCAGCAGCACCAGGCTGCGCTGACCTTGCAGCGCAGCCTGCTGCCGCGGGAGTTGCCCGCCCACAGTGCGGTCGAGGTCGCGCACCGCTATCTGCCGGCCGATCCCGCCACCGGGGTCGGCGGCGACTGGTTCGATCTCATCCCCCTCTCCGGAGCCCGCGTCGCCCTCGTCGTCGGCGATGTCGTCGGCCACGGTCTGCACGCGGCGGCCACCATGGGCCGCCTGCGCACGGCCGTCCACACTCTGGCCAGCCTCGATTACGCCCCGGACGAGGTCCTTTCCCATCTGGACGACCTGGTCAGCCGCCTGGCAGACGAGCAGGAGCCCGCTGACGGGGGCCCGCAGGGCCGGCAGATCGTCGGTGCGACGTGCCTCTACGCGGTCTACGACCCCATCTCCCGGCGCTGCACCCTGGCCCGGGCGGGCCACCTGCCTCCCGCGGTGGTGGCCTGCGACGGCACGGTGAGCCTTCCCGACCTCCCCGAGGGACCGCCCCTGGGCCTGGGCGGACTCCCGTTCGAGGCCGCAGAACTGGAACTCGCCGAGGGGAGCCTGCTGGCGCTGTACACGGACGGTCTGGTCGAGGACCGCGGCCGCGACCTCGACGAGGGCTTCTCGCGGCTGCGAGAAGCCCTCTCCCGGCCCGGCCGCTCGCTGGAGGAGACCTGCACGGCCGTACAGGACGCCCTGCTGCCCGAGCACCCGCGCGACGACGTCGCACTGCTCCTCGCCCGCACCCGCGTGCTGGCCCCCGAGCAGGTCGACTCCTGGGAACTGCCCGCGGAACCGACCGCCGCCGCCCGGGCACGGCACCTGACGGAGGCCACCCTGACCAGGTGGGGCCTGGAAGAGATGGCCTTCACCGCCGAACTGGTCGTCAGCGAACTGGTCACCAACGCCTACCGGTACGGCGGCGGCACGCCGGTCACCCTGCGGCTCATCCGCGACCGCAGCCTGATCTGCGAGGTCTCCGACGGCAGCAGCACCGCCCCGCACCTGCGGCGGGCGCGCACCACCGACGAGGGCGGGCGCGGTCTGCTGCTGGTGGCCCAGCTCACCGAACGGTGGGGCACCCGCTACACCCGGGTCGGCAAGACCGTCTGGACGGAGCTTCCCCTGACCACGGGGGCGGAGGGGCACTCCGCGGCTGCGGCGATCCTCGCGCTCGACGGGTGACACCGGGGACCATGTGGTCCGGGGATCACCAGGGGACCTGCCGGTAGTCCTTGAGGAGGACGCCGTGGACGGGTGCGCCGGCCCGCCCTTGCACGATGGGGTGGTAGATGCGGGCAGCACCGTCGACGATGTCCAGCGGCGGGCGCCAGCCGGTCGCGGCGTGCCGGTCCCGGGCGGGGAGGGGCTTCTCGTCGGTGACCCAGCCGGTGTCGACGCTGCAGGTGTGGATGCCGCGGGTGGCCAGGTCGGCGGCGCTGGTGCGGGTGAGCATGTTCAGGGCGGCCTTGGCCATGTTGGTGTGCGGGTGGTCGCCGGTCTTGTTGCGCACGGTGAACTGCCCTTCGACTGCCGAGACGTTGATCAGGTAGCGGTCCGGGTGCGGGGAGGCATCGAGGAGGGGGAGCAGGCGGTCGGCGAGGAGGAACGGGGCGACGGCATTGACCAGCTGGACCTCCAGCAGCTCGGTCGGGTCGACCTGTCCCAGACGCAGGGTCCAGGAGTTGGTGGCGGCCGTCTCGGGCAGCAGGCCCGCCTCGTCGACGGCCTCCTGCGGCAGTGCGGCGGCTGCCGGGGCATCAGGCGTGTGGGCGGTACCGGCCAGGGCGTGGGGCGCCCCGGGGCGCCGGGCGAGTTCCGCCGTCCACGGCAGAGGTGTGGTGCGGGGGCCCGGTACGGAAAATCCCGGGGCGGTCCAGATCTGCGGCGCGGTGAGTGGCACGGGGGCGCGGGTGGCTTCGGCGGCCGACAGCGCGGTGTACGCCCGAGGGGAGCGGCGTAGGGTCTGCGCCGCGTTGTTGATCAGAACGTCCAGGGGGAGGCCCTGGGAGAGCAGGCGGTCGGTGAAGGCCAGGACCTGCCGGGGATCGCGCAGGTCCAGGGCGGCGATCCGCAGCCGGTGCCACCAGTCCGCGGCGCCGGGGGCCGCCGCGAACCGGCGCACCGTGTCCCGGGGGAAGCGGCTGGTCACGGTGAGCTCGGCGCCGTCCCGAAGGAGCATCAGCGCGACCTGGAAGCCGATCTTGACGCGTCCGCCGGTCAGCAGCGCCCGCCGGCCGGTGAGGTCGGTGCGGGCCGTGCGGCGGGCGAGGTTCTCGTCCGCACACGGGGGGCACAGCAGGTGGTAGAAGTCGTGGACGTGCCGGTAGTGGTCCTTGCAGACGTAGCAGCGCTGGGGGCGGTTCAGCAGCCGTGACGGACGCTCACCGTGCGGCGTACGGTCCGGCAGCCGTCGCGCCGCGGAAGATCCGGGGCGGAGCTGAACGTACTCGCGGACCGACAGGCCCCGTTCGGGCGGGGTGTGGGCGGACAGAGCGGCGTCCATCACGCGGTCGGGGGCGCCCATCGCCGTGGCGCTCAGCAGCTTCGCGTCGGCCGCGGCCCGTTCCGCGCGCGCCTCGGCACGGCGCCGGTGCCGGCCGTCGCGGACGAGTTCGCCGGCAGCCTGCTCCACCAGGCGGCGCTGCGCATCGTCCACCGGTAGCTGCCGTGCCTGGTGCAGCAGGTCCAGGCAGGTCTGTATGCGCTCACTGTCCATGGGGTGCCTTACGTGTGAGGGGTCGTCCGCGGCTCTCCCCCGCCTGGTGGCGTTCATCGCACCGGAAGACCGGGCCGCGCGGAGCACAGGGCAGCCGGGCGCCGCCGGCGAGGAGGAAGCCGTGCTCACGGCGGACGCGCAGCACGTCGCTCCGCCCGCCGGTGATGATCAGAATAGGCCGTCACCGGAAAACCAAGGTCGCCTTTTTTCACCCCGGCCCACGCCCCTGCGAACGTCCGCCCCGGCTGGGGCTGTGGCTGCGGCTGCGGCTCTGGCTTTGGCCGTATGGGGTGGGCGCTTGGCACATGTGCGGTTGTCCGATTGTGATGGCCGGCCACATATGCCGTCGGCCAGGGGGCTTCTACGTTGTGCCCCACACGTCACGTCCCCCGCGACCACCTGGAAGTGGTGCACATGGTCTCCCCCGCATCGGCTGCCCCCGCCCGCTCGGGCATCGCGCGCGTCATCAGCGCCAGCCTCATCGGCACCACCATCGAGTGGTACGACTTCTTCCTCTACGGCTCCGCGGCCGCGCTCGTGTTCAACAAGCTGTTCTTCCCCAGCAGCGAGCCGCTGGTCGGCACCCTCCTCGCGTTCCTCACCTACGCGATCGGGTTCGCCGCCCGCCCGCTGGGCGGCCTGGTCTTCGGGCACTACGGGGACAAGATCGGCCGGAAGAAGCTCCTCGTACTGAGCCTCGTCATGATGGGCGGCGCCACCTTCGCCATGGGCCTGCTGCCCACCCACGCGAGCATCGGTGTCGGCGCGCCGATCCTGCTGACCCTGCTGCGCCTGATCCAGGGCTTCGCGCTCGGTGGCGAGTGGGGCGGCGCGGTCCTGCTGGTCTCCGAGCACGGCGACGACAAGAACCGCGGCTTCTGGGCCTCCTGGCCGCAGGCCGGCGCCCCCGGCGGCAACCTGCTGGCCACCGGCGTCCTCGCCCTGCTGGCCGCGGTCCAGTCCGACGAGACCTTCCTCGCCTGGGGCTGGCGGATCCCGTTCCTGCTCTCCGGGGTGCTCGTGGTGATCGGCCTGTGGATCCGGGTGTCGGTCTCCGAAACCCCGCTCTTCCTCGAAGCGCAGGCCAAGGCCGCCGAACAGGCCGCGGCGGGCACCGGCGGCGGCGAGAAGCCGCCCGTGGTGGAGGTGTTCCGGACCAACTGGCGGGGCGTCCTCACCGCGATCGGCACCCGCCTCGGCGAGAACATCTCCTACTACGTCATCACGGCGTTCCTCCTCGTCTACGTGACCACCCACCTGGGGCTGTCCAAGAGCGCCGGTCTGAACGCCGTCCTGATCGGCTCCGCCGTCCACTTCGTCACCATCCCGGCGTGGGGCGCGCTGTCCGACCGCATCGGCCGCCGCCCGGTCACGCTCATCGGCTCGCTCGGCATGACCGGCTGGGCGTTCGCGTTCTTCGCGATGCTCGACTCCAAGTCCTTCCCGGTCATCGCCGCCGCCGTCACGATCGGGCTGCTCTTCCACGGCGCGATGTACGGACCGCAGGCGGCCTTCATCTCGGAGATGTTCGACACCGAGGTCCGCTACTCCGGCGCCTCGATGGGATCCCAGCTCGCCTCGATCATCGGCGGGGCCCTCGCGCCGATCATCGCGGTGGCCCTGCTCGACGACTACGACTCCTCCCTGCCGATCTCGATCTACCTCGCGGCGGCGGCGCTCGTCACGAGCGCGACCGTGCTCGCCGCCCGGGAAACGCGCGGGCGTAACCTGGCCCGGTCGTACGGCGCGACCCCGGTGCCGGTTCCCGGCAGCCGCCGGGCCGGGGCCGACGCCGGCCTGACGTCCCCCGGCAAGTAGCCGGGCCCCCCGCCGGCCGCCGACGCCGATGCGGGCGGCGGCCGGCCCCGTACCACGGAGAGCCGACATGCCCACCACCGCGAAGAGCCCCGGCGACGGCGCGGCATGGACCGCGCTGCGACAGCTGCTGGACCTGCTGGCCGAGGGCGCGCCGGCCGAGCACTTCGCGCGGCCGGCCGAAGCAGCCCGGCAGGCGGGGCTGTCCACGGCACGGACGCAGGAGATCGCCGAGGCCGCCCACGTGGCGCTCGCCATCCGCCGCACGCTCAGCCAGCACCGCCGCCGCGAGGCCGAACTGGCGGCCCTCTTCGACACCGCCGGCGACCTCGCGGCACTGCGCGACCTGGACGCGGTCCTGCGGGCCATCGTCCACCGGGCCAGACTCCTCCTCGGAACGGACGTCGCCTACCTGTCCCTCAACGACGACGAGGCGGGCGACACCTACATGCGGGTCACCGACGGCTCCGTCTCCGCCGCCTTCCAGCAGGTGCGGCTGGGCATGGGGGAGGGCCTGGGCGGGCTGGTCGCCGAGACGGCCCGCCCCTACACCACCGGCGACTACCGCGACGACCCCCGGTTCAAGCACACCGCCACGATCGACAGCGCCGTCGCGGAAGAGGGGCTGCGGGCCATCCTCGGGGTCCCGCTGCGCCTGGGCACCCGCGTGATCGGCGTCCTCTACGCCGCCGACCGCACCGCCCGCGCCTTCACACCGGACGAGGTCGCCCTGCTCGCCTCGCTCGCCGACCACGCCGCCATCGCCATCGACAGCGCCCGGCTCCTGGAGGAGACCCGTACCGCGCTGGTCGAGCTCAACGCGGCCTCCCAGACGATCGAGGCCCACAGCCGGGCCATGAGGCGTGCCGAGGACGCCCACGACCGGCTGACCGATCTGGTGCTGCGCGGAGCGGGGATCACCGAGGTCGCGACCGCCATCGGCGCGGTCCTGCAAGGCGGCGTGCTCATCCACGACGCGGACGGGACCGAACTCGCGCGGGCGGGCGCGGACCCGCAGCCCCCGCCGCCCCAGGCCGTGGCCGCCTCCCGGGCCGGCGGCCGCGCGGTCCCGGTCCAGGGCACCTGGGTCTGCGCGGTCCTCGCCGGCCACGAACTCCTCGGCAGCATCGCCCTGACCGGCCGCGCCGACCTCGACGACGCCGACCGCAGGCTCTTCGAACGGGCCAGTGTCGTCACGGCCCTGCTGCTGCTCCTGCGCCGCTCGGTCGCCGAGACCGAGGACCGCGTACGGGGCGAACTGCTCGGCGACCTCCTCACCCGGGCCGCCGACCCCGCAGGCCTGTCGGCCCGGGCCCGCCGCCTCGGCGTGAACCTCGGCCAGCCGCACGCGGTGTTCGTGCTGCACGCCGACGCCGTCCCCCGCCCGCGACTGCTGGCCGCGGCCGCCCGCACCGCGCACGCGCGCAAGGGGCTGGCCGGACAGCACCACGACGACGTGGTCCTCATCTGCCCCTCCGACACCCCCAGCACCTGCGCGGGCTCCCTCGCCGCCGAACTGGGCCAGGCCGTGGCCGTTCCGGTCACCGTCGGGGCGGCGGGACGCCCGGTGAGCGACCCGCCGGACTTCGCCGAGGCGCACGCGGAAGCCCGCCGCTGCCTGGCGGCGCTGCACGCCCTGGGCCACCGGGGGACCGGCGCCGCCCTCGCGGACCTGGGCTTCGTCGGACTGCTGCTCGGCGACCAGACGGACCTGGGGGGCTACGTACGCCAGACCCTGGGCCCGCTCCTGGACTACGACGCGAAGCGCGGCACCGACCTCACCCACACCCTGCGGACCTACTTCGCGCTCGGCATGAGCCAGGCCAAGACCCGGGCGGCGCTGCACGTCCACGTCAACACGGTGGTGCAGCGCCTGGACCGCATCGGGCGCCTCCTCGGACGGGACTGGAACCTTCCGGAGCGGGCGCTGGAACTGCAACTCGCCCTGCGCATCCACCAGGTGTCGACGGTCGGCGAAGCCGGGACCACGCCCCCCGCGAGCTCCTGAAGGTCCTGCCGGCGCGCTGATACCGATTCGGTTGCGACCGCCGCACTGCTCGTGCCCGACCCGCTCGTACGGCAGTTGCAGGGAGCATGGAAGCCACCACCCCCAAGACGTACGCAGTGCTCGACGGCGCGTACTGGCTCGACGCCGCCGACGGTGACTGCTCCCCCTGCGTCCACTGCGCGCTCCTGCACCGGAGCCTCGCGGCCGGGGCCGCGCGGGAGCCCGGTCAGGCCGGGCCCGCCGGCCAGGACGGGCCGTCCCGTCGGGCCGGCCCCTCCGGCCAGGACGTGCCCGCCGGCCACGACGTGCCGTACGGCCAGGACGTGCCCTCCGGCCAGGACGTGCCGTACGGCCAGGACGGCGAGGACGACCAAGACCGGCTGCTGGGCCGGCTCCGGACGGCCCTCACCTGCGGCAACGCGAGCACATTGCGGGCGGTCATGCTCACCTGTTCGGTCGGCACCGTCATCGTGGGGGCGGCCGCGACGCTCCGCCGGTGAGCGGCGAACGGCTTTGATCGACAACGGTGTTGTTGCCTAGCATGTGCACGCCATACGCACTTCTGCGTGCCCAGCCCGACG
The DNA here is from genome assembly GCF_040651925.1 of Streptomyces sp. NPDC048349. Taxonomy (NCBI): domain Bacteria; kingdom Bacillati; phylum Actinomycetota; class Actinomycetes; order Kitasatosporales; family Streptomycetaceae; genus Streptomyces; species Streptomyces sp. NPDC048349. The sequence continues at coordinate 14,325 of NZ_JBEZLA010000032.1, forward strand.
AAAGCACCCCATGCGCATCAAGCGGATCCTCGCCGCGACGGTCGTCCTCGCCTCCCTCACCACGCTCGCCGCTTGCGAGGACGGCGATCCCGGCCGGTCGGCGACCGTGCCGCCGGGCATCGGATCCCCGTCGGCACCGGCGCCGGCCCCCGCGTCCCTGGCCGAGGCGCAGAAGTACGTCCAGCAGTACGCGTCGTGCGAGAAGATGGGCACGGAGCCGGGCGACAGCCGGCTGCCGCTGACCGACCTCACGACGGTCGGCACGTGGTCGGTGACCGAGCGCGGCGTGTGCACCGACCGCACCGAGCACGGCGAGATCATCTTCTACATGGCCTCGGACATGAAGGAGTTCCAGGCGGGCTACAAGCAGCGCGTCATGGACAAGATCGCCGCAGGCAACGGGTCGTACGGCCTCAACAGCCGGGTGTTCGTGGGCAAGAACTTCGCCGTCACCCCCACCGAGACCAAGACGGCCCTGGCCCTCGCCACCTCCGAGCTGCGCATCCTCACCTGCAACCCGACCTTCGGCGTACCCAAGGGGTACAAGAAGGAGCAGGCGCTGGTCGACGGCTGCGTGCTCAGCGACTTCGTCGGGAGCACGGACGGCAGCGGCAGCCCGAACTTCGAGACCCCGCAGGAGGATCCGGCCGCGGCGGGCGGGGCCTCCGCCAAGCCCGGCCAGCCGGCGCAGGGCAGCCTCGGCCTGCCCCGGGCCGACAGCCTCGGCGAGCTGAAGGCGCTCGTCCACCCGCACACCGTCGACTGCACGAACATGTCCACTGCTCCCGACGCCGTCGCCGTCGAGTCCATCGACTACACGCCGGTCGTGCAGGGCGAGCTGCTCGGGTGGGGGATCAAGGAGCGCGCCATCTGCGGTGACGCGGCGGGGGACCGGCGGGCCCACAACCTGAACTGGCTCGACGTCGTCCGTGACATGAAGATGCTGCAGACCAAGGCGAAGGCCGCCCAGCAGGCGGACCTGAAGGACGACGGCCGCCTCAAGGCCACTGCCAGCAGGCTCCTGGTCGGCCAGAACATCGCCGTCGAGACCAACAGCCCCTCGATCCGGCACGGCCTCTACCAGCTGCAGTTCCTCACCCTGAACTGCGAGCCCGGCTTCAGCGCCCCGGCCGGCTACCGCCTGGAGAAGTCCCAGGTCGAGGGCTGCGTCCTCACCAACTACGAGCGCTGAGGACCGACCGCACCCCTTCGAGACCGCCGGCAGCCCCGCACGAGCCCGCGGTGGATTTCGCACGGCCCCGACGGCCGTACACTCGGCCCATGGGTCGCACACGTTCGACGAGGGAGTGCCCGCCGCGGCGGGCCGCCTTCGCGTGCTGCCCGGTCGCCGTGAGGTCGGCGGCCGCCGGCCCCGACAGCACGGTGCAGGCAGTGGTCGAGGCGCCCCAGACGCGCCGTACCGCTCTGCACGGCCACGGCTAGCGATCTTCCGCGGATCCGCTCCGGCCCGCGCGGCCGGTGCGCCGCTCTTCGCGTACGTCCGCCGCGCCCCTCCCTGCCGGGACGACTGCCACGACCGGCCCCGCCTCCGCCTCCGCTTCCCCGCCTCCGGCGCCGGTACCGGACGGGCGCGAGAACGGCCGGGCGACGGGCGGACGCACGAAGTCACCACCGCGGTCTTCGGCGTGCCGTCGTAGACCGTCGCCCGGCCGCGGCCCGATCGATCGGGTCCCGGCCGCCTCGAAGGGATCTTTGTGAAGCTGAGCGCATTGCTGGCCGGGCAGGAGCACCACGTGCTCCGGGGCGACCCGGAGCAGACACCGATCACCGCCTCGATCACCTTCGACGTGGAGCGGGTCATGCCGGGGTCGGTCTTCGTCGCGGTGCCGGGTCACGAGGAGGGCGGCCCGGTCGCGGTGCCGGCCGCCCTCGCGCGGGGCGCCGCCGCGGTGCTCGTCGACGGCGGAGCGGAGGACCACCCCGGCCCGACGTGGCCTCCGGGCGCGTGCGCCGTGCGGGTGCCGGACACCCGAACGGCCGCCGCGGTCGTGGCCTCCCGCTATTTCGGTGAACCGGGACGGCAGATGGACATGGTGGCGATCACCGGCACCAACGGCAAGACGTCGGTGTCGTACATGGTCGAGTCCGTCCTGCGCATCGCGGAGGGCGCGAAGGTGGGGGTGATCGGGACGGCCGGCAGCCGGATCGGCGACGAGCTCATCCCGATGCCGCGGTCCGTGCTCACCACGCCGGAGTCACCCGACCTCCAGTACCTCCTGGGGTACATGCGCGACCGCGGCACCGGGAGCGCGGTGCTCGAGGCCACGTCGATGGCCCTGCTGACCCACCGCGTGGACCGGACCTTCATCGACGTCGGCGTCTTCACCAACCTGACGCAGGACCACCTGGACGACCACGGAACGATGGCGAACTACCGCGATGCCAAGCTGCGCCTGTTCCAGGGGCTGTGCCGGCACGCGGTGGTGAACGTGGACGACCCCGTGGGCGCCGGCATCCGGTCGATGATGCCGGGCGCGGTGACCACGTACGCCCTCGACGCCCCGGCGGACTACCGGGCCACCGATCTCGTCGTGAGCGCCTCCGGCACGCGGTTCACCCTGCACCACGACGGGCGCGCATATCCGGCCTCGATCCCCGTACCCGGCCGGTTCTCGGTGGCCAACGCCCTCGCGACCCTGGCCGCCTGCCACCTGCTGGGCCACGACGTGGGCCCCCTGGTCGCCGCCCTGGACCGGATGCCGCCCGTCCCCGGCCGGTTCGAGCGCTTCCGGACCCCGCTGGGCACCTCGGTGGTCGTCGACTACGCGCACTCACCGGACTCGCTGGACAAGGTCCTCACCACCATCCGGGGTTTCGCACGCGGCCGGATCATCGCCGTCTTCGGCTGCGGCGGGGACCGGGACACGACCAAGCGCGCCGACATGGGGACCATCGCCGGGACCCACGCCGACCTGTGCGTCCTCACCTCGGACAATCCCCGCCACGAGGACCCCGAGGCGATCCTGGACCAGATCACCCCCGGCCTCGCGGCGACCGGCACGCCGTTCGAGAGGTTCGCCGACCGCCGGGAGGCGATCGCGTTCGCCCTGTCCGTCGCGGGCCCCGCCGACACGGTGCTGATCGCCGGCAAGGGGAGCGAGCCGCACCAGATCGTCGGCGACGAACTGATCCCCTTCAGCGACATGGCCACCGTGCGCGAACTGGCCCACGCCGGGTGAGGAACGGGACTACTCGAAACGGCTGGTGTCGCCCGCCCCCGCGCGGACGATCTCGGCCTCGCCGCCGGAGAAGTCGATGACGGTCGTGGGCTTGGTCCCGCAGTCACCCGAGTCGACGACGGCGTCCACCAGGTGCTCGAGCCGCTCCTTGATCTCCCAGCCCTGCGTCAGCGGCTCGTCCTCGTCGGGCAGCAGCAGGGTGCTGGAGAGCAGGGGCTCGCCGAGTTCGGCGAGCAGCGCCTGGGTGACGGCGTGGTCGGGGATGCGGACCCCGACCGTCTTCTTCTTCGGGTGCATCAGCTGACGGGGTACTTCGTTCGTCGCCCGCAGGATGAAGGTGTACGGGCCCGGCGTCGACGCCTTGATCGCGCGGAACACGTCGTTGTCGATGTGCACGAACTGGCCCAGCTGGGCGAAGTTCTGGCAGACGAGGGTGAAGTGGTGCCGTTCGTCGAGGTTGCGGATCGACCGGATCCGGGCCATGCCCTCGCGGTTGCCCAGCTGGCAGCCCAGCGCGAAGCAGGAGTCCGTCGGGTACGCGACGAGCGCACCGGACCGGATGCTGTCCGCCACGCTGCCGATCGTGCGCGGCTGGGGGTTCTCGGGGTGCACATCGAAGTACTTGGCCATCCGCCGAGCCTACCGGGGACCTGCGTCACTCCGACAACGGCCGGGCCTGGACCCCGTGGGCGGGCACCTGCTGGCTGCTCGAGGGGAGCATGCGGACCTCGCCCTGGTCGCTGATCTCCGCCTGGACGATGCCCGTCTCGTCGCAGTAGACGGGATGGCCGCCGGGGCCGCTGCGCTCCGTACGGCTCACCACGACGACGTCCTGGCCCTCGTCGGCGCCGTCGGGGAACACCAGCTCGTACCGCTCCGCGTGCATCTCGTTCCCTCCGGCCGGTCCGGTCTGGCAGGTGCGGACGGCAGGCCGCCCGCCGTTTCATCATGCGGGTCGAGCGCCCGGACCGCATCGGCGTGTCCTCACGGAGGGTGACGCCGATGCAGGAGGGGTGAAGTGCTGTTAGAATGCACCCGTTGGCCTCCGGCGAGCGTGCCCCGCGCACCCGTCCGAAGGCTTTTTTTATGCCAACTTCCACCTCCGCGCCTGCGGCCCCCGCCACCGGATATCGCGACTTGCTGCGCAACGGCGAGTTCGCCGGACTGTACGCCGGCTTCACCCTGACGGCCGCCGCGACCACCCTCTCGGGCTTCGCGCTCGGCACCGTCGTCAACCAGCAGACCCACTCCCCGTTCCTGACGGCCGTGAGCATGTACGGCGCGACGTTCGCCACCGTCCTCGGCGCCCTGACCCTGATGTCCGTCGCGGACGGGAAACGCCCGCGGCGCACCCTGGTCGTGCTCCAGCTGCTCACGCTGGCAGGTGTCGCCGTCCAGGCCGTACCCGGCCTGCCCCTGGCCGCCCGGTTCGCGGCCCTGCTGGTGCTCGGCTTCTTCCAGGCCCTGGGGACCGGCACCCGGATGGGTCTGCTCGCCGAGATGGTGCCCGACTCGGCCTACGCCCTGGCCCGTTCCCTGATGAACATCACCTCGGGCGGCACGGCGATCCTCGGCTACGCGACCGGCGCCGTACTGCTGCGGTTCCTGACCCCCCACGGGGTCTTCCTGGTCGCCGTCGTCCTGACCGCGCTCGCCCTGGCGGTGGTGGCGGCCACCGTACGGGAGCACTCGATCCGCCTCACCCGACGTCCCGGACTGCGGCAGACCTGGACGACCAACGCCGCACTCTTCCGCGACCCCGCCCGACGCGTCCTGCTGCTGGGCCTGTGGGTGCCCAACGGCCTGATCGTCGGCTGCGAGGCGCTGTTCATCTCCTTCGACCCGGAGCACGCCGGGACCTTCCTCGCCGCCGGATCCGCGGGCATGCTCCTCGGTGACCTGATCGTCGGCCGCCTGCTCACCGCCGACCGGCGCCGCCGCTGTGCCTTCGCGCTGCGGTTGCTGCTCGCCGTCCCGTACCTGCTCTTCGCGCTCCACCCGCCGGTCCTGCTCGCCGCGGTCGCGGTGTTCGCCGCCGGAGCCGGGTTCGCGGCCACCCTGCCCCTCCAGGAACGGCTGCTCGAGCTGACCCCCGACCCGGTCCGCGGCCAGGTCCAGGGCGTGGAGTCGGCCGGCCGGATGACCTGGCAGGGCATCGGCGCCGCGCTCGCGGGCGGCGCCGCCCAGTACCTCGGTGCCGGCACCGCGATCACCGTGCTGGCCGCCGCGTCCGTGGCGGTCACGCTCGCCTCCGCCGTCGGCGGACGGAGCGGCCCGGCGCGAGGCCCCGCCCGGGGCGCGCGTGCCGGGCGGGGCCGTGGGAGGCGTGGGGCTGCCGCTGGAGCGTCAGCCGGTGGGGAAATCGTCCGCGGTGCGGACGCGGTCGCGGATCCAGACGCCGGCCGACGTGAGTGAAGCGGTTCCGGCCCAGGGGCCGTTGGCGTTTGCAGGTGCCCGTGGTGAAGACGGCGCCGGTGCGGCCGTCGTCGCAGAAGGGCCAGTCGGTCCAGCTGGTCTTCCTGGCCGGGCATGCGCCGCCCCGCTCGGCGAACCGGCACCCGCGCCGGAGCCCGCTCACGGCGATACGGCGAGGCCCAGGGATTCCGCGGCCAGCACCTTGGGGGCGTCCTCCTCGTAGAAGACGTCGACCGCCGTGATGCGGAACCCGGCGGCGGCCAGCATGCCGACCGGCCGACGGGTGAGGTGGCACCCGCCCAGGAGGCGCTTGTTCAGCGGCTCGAGCCGGCGCTGCCAGCGGCGTACGCCCTCGTCCTCTTCCGGAGCCAGCCCGTGTTCCAGGAAGTGCAGGGTCCCTCCGGGTTTGAGCACCCGCCGCACCTCCCGCAGGGCGGCGTCGGCATCGGGGATGGTGCACAGGGTCCAGGTGGACAGGGCGGAGTCGAAGGTGTCGTCCTCGAAGGGCAGCGACTGGCCGTCCAGCCCGGCGCGCCGTACCGGTACGCGCGCCGCCCTGACCCGGTCCGCGGCGAGCCGCCAGCCGAGATCGGAGGGCTCGATCGCGGCCACGCCGGTGACGGCCGGCGGGTAGAAGGGGACGTTGTGCCCCGTGCCGAAGCCGATCTCCACGACCTCGCCCGCCAGGCCGGCGCAGACCCTGCGCCTCAGCGGCTTGGCCGTTTTGACCCCGCAGGCGGCGTTGATGATCCGTGGCAGCACCTGTCCGGCGTAGAACCCCATGTCAGTCTCCGTGTCTCGGGTGCAGCAGGCACCGCGGGGCGCGGGCGAGCCGGGGCGTGCGCCCGGTGGCCCGGGCCGCCGATCGGACCGGCGGGGGTGGTGCCGCGCCCCAACGCGGCACCACCCGGGCGCTCGAGACGTGTCAGACGTTGGCGCAGGTGGTGCCGCCGGCCGGGTTGAGCGCCCCGATGACGTTGATGGAATTGCCGCAGGCGTTGATCGGGATGTGGAGGGGAATCTGGACCAGGTTGCCGGAGAGGACACCGGGGGAGCCGGCCACAACACCCGAGGCTTCGGAGTCGGCGGACGCGACCGAGGCACCACCGAGGAGCGCGAAACCGACGGCGAGGGCCAGGCCGGCACTCTTCAGGACACGCGACATGTGAAGTCTCCTTGTACAGACGGAAAGCGCAGCCCGGCTGCGCGCGTCCCCGGACGGGGGCCGCATCTTTGCTTCGGCAGCCATCGCCCCCGGCGCCCGGTGCTGCCGCCCGGATTCCCCCGAAGGAGTGCCCCGGGCGGCGGCATTCGGCGGCATCGGGGGCGGTGTCCCGGAATCGGCCGGGCAGGTCCCGCCGGTGCCGCTTTCGGAGCGGTCGCCGCGCAGGAGTGCCTGTCCCGCCGGCCGGCCGGCGTCAGTCCTCGCCCAGGACCGTCCGGATCACGTGCCGGGCGTTGCGTGCCATCGCCGTGTTCCTCGTGCGGTGGTACGGCAGGGCGATCAACGCCTGGGAGAGCGTCCGCCCGCGGCCCCGGATCCAGGTCGCGTCGTCCACGCCCAGCGCTTCCCGGAAGAGCTCCCGCCCCTCGCGCGGCAACAGGTTCCACGCAGGGAACAGGTCGCAGGCCGGATCGCCCACTCCCGTGCACCCGAAGTCGATCACCGAGCTGAGCCTGCCGCCGTCCACCAGCAGATTGCCCGGCATCAGGTCGCCGTGCAGCCACACCGGCGGTCCCTCCCAGTGCGGGGCGCGCAGCGCCTCCTCCCACACGGCGAGCGCGGCGTCGCAGTCGATGCCCTCCTGCGGCAGGGTGCGCAGAGCCGCGATCGCCTCCCTGGTCCCCGTGTCGAGCGAGGTGAGCGGCCCGCCGCGGTAGGCCCGTGGCGCGTCCGGCAGGGTGATGCTCCGCATCGCCGACACGAACGCGGCCAGATCCCCGGCCAGCAGCAGGGGCTCGCCCAGCGCCCCCGCCTCGGGGTGCTCACCCGTCCGCCACGCGTACACCGACCACGGCCAGGGATACCCCTGGGCGGGCAGGCCGGCCCCGAGCACCTCGGGGATGGGCGTGGGCAGCAGCGGTGCGAGGCGGGGCAGCCACTCCCGCTCCATGGCCGCGTCCTCGGCCCCGCCCTCGTGCAGGGGCAGCCGCACGGCCATCGCGTCACCCAGACGGTAGACGTGGTTGACCGTCCCGCCGGACGAGAAGCGCTCCACCGCCAGCCCGGCCCACTGGGGGAACTGCTCGCCGACCAGCCGCCGTACGAGATCGTCGTCGACGGGATGCCGGTCGTCGGCTATCTGTCCTGTGCTCATGGCCCGCCATCCGATCCCGGGACACCGGTGGTCGTCAAACGGCTTTCGTGCGGCGCGGGACGGGTCGTCGGGACGCGGGGCGGGAGGTGACGGCCGTTCGCGTGGATTTGCGGAGGGTCCGAACTCGGGTGCGGGGACCCGCCGGAATCGGGAGATACCTCTGGTGCATCCGAACCGAGGAGAGGCATGCGCATGAAGAACCGACTCGTACTCGCCGGATCCGCCGTGGTGGCAAGCGTCGGACTGTGCTCGGCGGCCACGCCCGCCATGGCGCAGATCCCGTTGAACCTGAGCGTCGGCTGCGGGGACGTCGCCGGTCTCATCGCGGCCGTCGGGCAGGCGAACGCGCATGTCGACGGGGGCACGATCACGCTGGCCAAGAACTGCGCCTACCGCTTCCAGGACGACTTCGAGGACTCGGGCACCGCCCTGCCGGCCGTCACCGGGAAGGTCGGCATCGTGGGGCAGAACTCGACCCTGATCCGCTCGGCGCGCGAGGGCCTGCCGTACTTCCGCATCCTCGCGGTCGGCGAGGGGGGCCGCCTCACCCTGAAGGGCGTCACCGTGACCGGCGGCCACACCGAGGGCAACGGCGCGGGCATCGCCAACGCGGGAATCCTGCGGCTGGAGAACAGCAAGGTCGCGGGCAACCAGGCGGGCGGGGACGGCGGGGGCATCGCCAACGAGGGCGGCGAGGTCACGCTCGTCGACAGCCGGGTGCTGGTCAACGTGGCCACCTCCGCGGCGGGCGAACCCGGCAACGGCGGCGGCCTCAGCAACAGTGCGACCGGCACCCTCACAATCAAGAAGAGCACGGTCGCCGGCAACTCGGCCGACGAGGACGGCGGCGGCATCCAGAACCACGGCACGCTGACCGTCGACCACGGTGTCGTCACGAACAACGAGGCCCGCGAGGGCGACGGGGGCGGCATCGCCAACCTCGGTACCGCGAAGATCAGGCACAGCAAGATCAACGAGAACTGGGCCGGCATCGACGGCGGTGGCATCCGCAACGGCGTGGACGGGACGCTGGAGGCCGAGAACTCCTTCCTCATCGGCAACAAGGCCGGCAACGACGGCGGCGCCCTCCACAACGAGGGCACCGCGACCCTGAGGAAGGGCAAGGTCGAGGCGAACTCGTCGGGCCGCGACGGCGGGGGCATCAACAACGAGCAGGTGGCAGGGGCGGACGCCGCCCGGCTGACGCTCGAACGCACGACCGTCTCGGAGAACCGTGCGGCCGGGCTGGGCGGCGGCATCAACAATCGGGCCGGGGCCGTCGTGACCCTCACCGACAGCGAGATCGTCGACAACCTGCCCGCGAACTGTGCCGGAACGGTTCCCGGCTGCTCCTGACAGGCACGTCGCGGCAGGTGGAGCACATGGAGCTGCCCCGGGCGGGGGGAAGTGGTCGGATCGGTGCATGAACGATCCGTACGCGATTGACGTCCTGGCCGTGTCGGCGCCGAGCGGCCTCGCCGAGCGCCGCGCGGCCCGCCGCACGGCCGCCGCCCATGCCGCGGACTCCGAAGAGCTCGAGGTCCTCCTCGACATGCTCGGCCTGCACCCCGACCACGACCCCGCCACCACCGGCGGAGGGGGCGCCCCCTTGCGTCCCCGGCGCCCGTAGTCCGGCGCCCCCGTCGCCCCCGTCGCCCCCGTCGTCCCGCAGGGAACCAGGGCGCCAGGGCGCCAGGGGTCCACGGGGCGTCGGCGAGGCGCGCGGCCCGGCCGGGGCGTGCCTCACACGGCGGGGGCCGGGCGGCCGGCTGCGGCCAGGGCGGTCTCCGCGTCCACGGAGGCCAGTTCGTCCTGGCGACCCATCAGGCCGAGCTGCTCCCGGTAGCGAAACAGCGCGTCGAGGAGCAGGGGTGCCCGCTCCGGCTCCAGCGCGTACATGCGGCGCGCGGCGGCGACGGACTCGTTCCTCAGGGCCAGTGCCGTCTCCTCCTGGTGGGCGAACTCCTGGCGGCTGTACTCGTACAGCGCGACCGTCAGCAGGGGCAGGTACGCCAGGGGGCTCACCCGGACGAGAACGCGATAGGCGGCGACCTGCTCCCGGACCGGCAGGGTCTCCGATCCGAGGAGGGCCACCCGGGCTCGCAGGACCGCGTCGTGGTTGATCTTCGCCGTGTGATTCATGAGGGAGATTCTGAAAGCCGCACAGGGGCCCGAACAAGGGCAATCCGCTGTGCTCTCCGTCCTACGAAAACACCCTCTGACCTGTCATGATGGATACGTCTTCACCCCTGCGCCGCCCCCCGGCGGGAGTTCGCGCCTCAGTGGACGGGGCCCCGGGCCTGGAGGTCGCGGAACAGGGCGCGTTCGACCGGGCTGAGGGGGAGCTCGGGGCACAGGCGTTCGGGGTGACCCGGCGGCGGGCCGCCGAGCGGGACGGGCCTCGGCTCGGCCTCGGCGCGCAGTGTCTCCCCGTGCATGTGGAGGGTGCCGAAGGAGATCAGGCCCTGCCACACCACGCCCGCCCAGCGCCGTGCAAGGGAAGGCCGCCTGCCGGGTCGCATGTCCACTGTCACCTCATCCGTCGGAACGATCATGCTTCGGCACGATGCTTCCGGCCCGCGCTGGGCCCCCGCTCGACGTCTGCTCGGGATGCACTCGGGCCCCGCCGGAGCCGCCCGTCCCGTTCAGAGCAGGGCCAGCAGCGCCGCCCGGTCGGTCTTGCCGTTGGCGGTGACCGGCAGGGCGGGAACCGTCCTGACCTCCTGCGGCACCATGTACGCGGGCAGTGCCTCCGCGCAGAAGGCGCGCACCCGAGCGGCGTCCGGGGCGGCCGCGGCCACGCCCCCCGTCCCCGGCTCGGGGACCACGAACGCGCACAGCACGGCCCCGTCGGCGCCGCGCTCCTCGGCGAACACCGCAGCCGCGGCCGTCCCGGGCAGTTGCAGCAGCCGGCGTTCCACCTCGCCGAGCTCCACCCGGTTGCCGCGGATCTGCACCTGTGAGTCGGTCCGCCCCTTCAGCCGGAAGGCGCCGCTCGGGTCGCGGTAGGCGAGGTCCCCGGTGCGCAGCAGCGGCTGACCGGAGCGCGGCTCCAGCGGATCGGCCGCCAGCGCCGCGATGGTGGCCCGTGGGTCGTCCCAGTACCCGGAGAAGAGCGCGGGCGTCCGCAGCAGGATCTCCCCGGTGACGTACGGCTCGTCGACGACGCGGCCGTCCGCGTCGACCAACAGCATCTCCGCGCCGGGGTGGGCGACGCCGATGGACAGGTCGGTTTCGTCCGCGGGCAGCGGCCGGGGCACCTCGGCGAAGGAGGCGGCCATGGACTCGGTGCTGCCGTAGCAGTTGACGATCCGCAGGTCGGGCCGCAGCTCCTGGATGCGGCGCAGCTGCGGCAGGGGGAACTTCTCGCCGCAGAACAGGATCGTGCGCAGCGAGCCGAGTGCGGCGAGCCGGTCGGCGTCGCGGCGCAGTACGGAAGTCCACAGCGACGGCACCCCGTTGACCTGGGTGACGCCCGCCTCGCCCAGCGCGGACAGGAAGCGCCGCGGCCAGCGCACGACCTCGGGCGCCAGCGGTACGACGGCGGCGCCGGCGCCCAGGGCCATGCCGAAGTTCAGCAGCGAGAAGTCGAACTGCAGGGGTGAGGTGGAGGCCACCCGGTCCTGCTCGGTGACCAGGCGTGCGGCCAGCATGCCGCGGTAGAAGGCCACGACGGCGCGGTGGCTCATCACCACGCCCTTGGGGCGTCCCGTGGTGCCCGAGGTGAAGATGATGTACGCCGGGTCGGTCACCGAGCGCTCGGTGCGCCGCCGCCGCGGCCGGGGCGCGGGCGCCCGCTCGGCGTCCACCCCGTCCGCGGTGAAAGTGGCGATGGCCGGGCCCGCCGGCAGTTCCGTGGCCGGGCTCCCGGGATCCCGCAGGTGCAACGCCGGATCCGTCGCGGCCACGATCGACAGCAGACGCTCCCGCGGGGTCTGCGGGCTGACCGGGATGAAGGCGGCGCCGAGGGTGGAGCAGGCCAGCAGCGCGGCGATGGACGCAGCGGAGGCGTCCGCCTCCAGGACGACGCGGTCACCGGTGCCCACCCCCAGCGCGGCGAGCCCCTCGGTGAGGACGCGCACCGCCGTGGCCAGTTCTCGATAGGTGGTCTCCAGCGTCCCGCTAGCGGTCGGCTCGATGACGGCCGGCCGGTCGGGGAAATCCGTCACGGCCGCCAGGAGGAATTCGTGGAGGAATTCCGCAGGTGACGCGCCATAAGGCGGGGACAGTCGGTCGCCGTGGTTCATCCGGATCTCCCATTCGTCCTCACAGTGCGTCAATTGCCGCACTGGACATGCTTCAACAGGTTGTGTAATCGTCTCTCCAGTGGCGGAAAAAAGTTTCCGCAATGCAGAATTATCGATGCTCTTTCGAGAATTGCCGGAGCGTCGGTGGAGCGCCACTGGAAAACCGCTTGAGAAGCGCTGGAAAAACTTTCGCATCACACCGGAATTGGAGGTCGGTCCCCAAATGTTTCAGGCCATTCCGCTTTCGCTGGGCCAGCTGTCGGTCTGGCACGACATCCGGGATCTGCCCCCGGCCAGACGTCACGAGCCCAACAACGCCGCCGTGTGGACCCTCCCCGCGGACACCGGCGTACGACAGGTGCGCAGCGCCCTCGGCATGCTGGCCCGCCGCCACCCCTCGCTGCGCACCCGCTACGACCTGACCGACCCCGACGCGCCGCTCCAGCTCCCCGCCGACGAGACGGCCACCGCTGTTCTCGACCAGGCCGAGGCCGACCCCGGCGACCCGGGCCAGGCCGACGCCGTCGCCGCCGAACTCGCCTCCCGGCCCTTCGACCTCGGCTCCGAACACGGCTGGCGGGCCCGCCTGCTGACGCGCGGGGACACCGCCCGCGCGCTGGTCTTCGTCAAGCACCACATCGTCGCCGACGCCTGGGCGCAGGAGCTGCTCCGCGTCCAGCTGTCCCAGGCCCTCGCGGGCGCCGCCCCCGCCGCGGCCCCGGCGCCGGGCCCGGCCGAGCTCGCCGCCGAGCAGTTCTCCGAGGCCGGGCTCAGCCGGCAGGCCGCGGCCCTGCGGCACTGGGAGCGGCTGCACGCCGACACTCCCCGCACCGCCCTGCCGCACCGGCCCGCCGACCGCGGCACGGCCGTGCAGGCCACCCTGCGCTCGGCCCCCGCCCTGTCCGCCGCCCGCGTGATCGCCGACCGCGCCGGGGTCTCCGTCGCCTGCGTGGTCCTCGCCGCGTACGCCCGCTCCGTGGCCCGGCTGTGCGCCGACGACCAGGCCGAACCGCAGGCCCTGCACGTCCAGTTGATGAGCGCCAACCGGTTCACTCCCCGCTGGAAGGGCCTGGTCACCTCCATGAACCAGTGGGCGCCCGCCCTGCTGCCCCTGCCGCCCGCCACGAATCTCGTCGGCCTGGCCCGCGCCGCCCACTGGAGCAGCCTCACCGCGTTCCGGCACGGCATGCACGACGTCACCGCCGTGGCCCGGCTCCGTGACCGGGCCGCCGCTCCCGAACCCACCTGCGCCTACAACTTCGTAGCGCTGCCCGACAGTGCCCGCACTCCCGGCGCCGCCACCGTGCCCGACCCGGGCGACCAGAGCCCGAGCCTGCGCTGGGAGACCCCGTTCACCACCATCGGGCCGCGCTGCTACGCCCGCGCCGACGACATCGACGGCGTGCTCTGCGTCCGGCTCACCGTCCGCGACCTCGCCCGTGACCAGGCCGCCGCCCTGCTGTGGGACCTGCACGCACGGCTGCTCGCCGAAGGGAAGACGGCATGACCGCGCCCACCACACCCGTACCCGCCCCGGCCCCCGCACCCCGACCCGGACCTGCCCCCCTACCGGACCCCGGCGCGGCGCGCCCGAGCCTGTGGCGCCACGGCGACTTCCTCAAACTGTGGACCGGCCAGACCGTGTCCCAGTGCGGCACCTACGTCACCCAGCTCGCGCTGCCGTTCGTCGCGCTCACCGCGTTCGACGCCTCGGCCGCGCAGGTCGGCACCCTGACCGCCGTACAGTTCCTGCCCGTTCTGCTGCTCACCGTGTTCGCGGGCCGCTGGGTGGACCGCCGCAGGCGCCGTCCCCTGCTCGTCGGCGCCGACCTGGTCCGCGCCGTCGCCCTGGCCGCCGTACCGCTCGCGTGGTGGGCCGACGGGCTCAGCCTCGGCCTGCTCTGCACGGTCGCCTTCGCCGTGGGCTGCTGCAACGCCCTCTTCGACGTCGCCTACCTCTCGTACCTGCCGAGCCTGGTCGACCGCCGGGACCTGGTCGCCGCCAACAGCAAGCTCCAGGGCAGCTACGCCGTCGCCCAGGTCGGCGGACCCGGACTCGGCGGCCTCCTCATCCGCTTCGCCGGTGCCCCCCTCGCCCTGCTCATCGACGTGGCCTCCTACCTGGTCTCCGCGGTGACCCTGCTCCTGATCCGCACCCGCGAGGACGCCCCGGCCCGGCCCCGCTCCGACGAGGACGGCGGACTGTGGCGCCAGCTCGGCGCCGGATTCACCTTCATCCTCAGGGAACCGGCGCTGCGCCTGCTCACGTTCAAGGGCGCCTGGTTCAACCTGTGCGAACAGGCCCTGCTCACCGTCTTCCTGGTCTACGCCGTACGCGAGCTCGGCCTCGGCGCCGGGGCCCTGGGCACCTGCATCGGCCTCGGCAGCCTCGGCGCCGTGCTCGGCACCGTCCTCGCCCGGCGCGCCGGGCGGGCCCTCGGCGTCGCACGCGTCCTGGTCGGCTCCATGGCCCTCGGCTGCGCCGCCCCCGCCGTGATCCTCCTGCCGGACGGCAGCGACCCGGTCTCCCTCGCCCTGATCACCGGCGCCTTCGCGGTGTTCAGCATCGGATTCACCGTCTTCAACGTCTACTTCGTCACCCTGCGGCAGACCGTCACCCCGCCCGACCGGCTGGGACGGGTCACCGCCGCCTACCGCACCGTGGCCTTCGGTACCTTCCCGCTCGGTGCCTGGGCGGGCGGTGCCCTCGCCGAACAGGCGGGCCTGCACACCGCCCTCGTCGTGGTCTGCGCCGCGTTCGCGGCCGGCTGGCTGCTCTTCGCCGCCTCGTCCCGCGTCCTGCGGCCCCTGACCGTCTCCCTCGACTGAGCACACCGAGCACACCGAGTACACCGAGTACACCGAGTACACCGAGACGCGTACACGCGCCCCGAGCACACCCCGCCGCCTTCCCGCACCCGCCCCCTGGAGGCTCCGCCATGCCCGAACACGTGATCATCATCCACCGGTGGACCGACCGCTACGCCGACTACGCCGCATACATCGACCACGGCGCCCACCGCGTCAGCTACGTCACCACCGAACGCGCCGTCCGCTCGCTGCCCACCGACCTGGCAGCCGGGGTGGCCCTGGTCGACAGCACCGAAAACCTGGCGGCGGTCCGCGCCGAGGTCGACGGGCTGGTGGCCCGCAGCGGCCCCCCGACCCGGATCGTCGCCCTCCAGGAGACCGACCTGGACCTCGCCGCCGAACTCCGCGCCGCCCACGGCCTGCCCGGCACGCACCCCGCCGACCTGGAACCGCTGCGCGACAAGCTGGTCATGGCCCGGCGGCTGCACGCCGCCGGGCTGCCCGCCCCCGCCACCGAGCCGGCCCCCGACCGGGCGGCCATCGCGGAGTTCGCCGCCCGCCACGGCTGGCCCGTGCTCGTCAAGCCCCGCCGCGGCACCGCCAGCGCCGCCATCACCCGCCTCGACGACGCCGCGCAGCTCGCCGCGTACCGGCTGCCCGAGGGCACCGACATGATCGTGCAGCCCTGGCAGCCGCACCAGGTGCTGCACGTCGACGGCGTCTACACCGGGTCCTGCCTCGGCGCCTGGCGCGCCTCCCGCTACCTGAACACCTGCCTGGAATTCACCTCCGGCAGCGCCCTCGGCTCCGTCGAGATCGACCACGAAGCGACCCTGGAAGCCGTCGGAGCGCTCACCCTCGCCACCGCCGAGGCCCTGTTCACCGGAGCCTCCGTCTTCCACCTCGAACTCTTCCGCGACGAGCTCGGCGGGCTCAGCGTCCTCGAGATGGCCGCCCGCCCCGGCGGCGCCGAAGTGCCCTTCGTCTGGCGCGAGGTGCACGGCATCGACCTGATGGCCGCCGCCTTCTCCCACCAGACCGGCCTGCCCGACACCTCGGGCGCCGCCGTCGACGACCCCTCGCAGGTCGCCGGCTGGCTGCTGGTGCCCCCGTCCAGTGCCACCCCCAGCCGGGTCCGCGCCGTCAGCTCCCACCTGGGCAACGGCCCCTACGCCGAAGCCCTCCCGGCCGTCGGCGCCCTCGTCACCGGCGGCGGGTACGAGCACGCCGGAGCCCGCTTCCGCTTCCGCGGCCACAGCACGGCCGAGGTCGAGGCCGCCGTACGCCGCACCGCCCGCACCGCCCGGCTCGACACCACCGCCCTCGACCCCGAAGCCCCCGCCCGCATCGTCGTCGTGGGGTGCGGCACCCCGGCCTACCGGACGTACTCCCTGGACGCGGTGGCCGCCCGCGCCGAGGCCGCACTCGTCCAGCCCGCGCCCGCCGACTGGCAGCTCCCGTACGTCGAAGGCCGCCACCGCACCGCCGACACCACGGACCCGGCCGCGACCGCGGCCGCCGTCGCCTCGCTGCTCGCCGGCCACCCCGGCCCCGCCGGAGTCCTCACCTGGGACGAGACGCTGCTGCGCACCACCGCCGGCGCCGCCGCCCGGCTCGGCCTGCCGCACATGGGCCCCGACGCCGTGGACCGCTGCCGGGACAAGCTCACCACCCGCCGGATCCTGGGCGCCGCGGGCGTTCCGTCGGCCGGGTTCCGCCACGTCCGCACACCGGCCGAGGCCCTGGACGCCGCCGAGGCCCTCGGCTACCCCGTCGTCGTCAAACCCCGCGCCCTGGCCGGCTCCATCGGGGTCACCCTCGCCGCCGACCCCCGTGAGCTCGCCGCCGCCTTCGACCAGGCCGCCGGATCGGCCTTCCCCGGCATCACCGGACTCGACGGGGTGATCGTCGAGGAGTACCTGACCGGGCCCGAGATCAGCGTGGACTGCGCCGTCCAGGGCGGCCGGGCGGTGGTGGCCAACGTCGCCCGCAAGCGGCTCGGCTTCGCGCCCCACTTCGAGGAGGTCGGCCACCTCGTCGCGCCCTGGCGTCACGAGACCTGGGCCGACGCCGTGGAGCGGGTGGTCACCGAGGCCCACGCGGCGCTCGGCATCCGCACCGGCCTCACCCACACCGAGCTGCGGCTCACCCCCACCGGACCGCGCGTCGTGGAGGTCAACGGCCGCCTCGGCGGGGACTTCATCCCGTTGCTGGGCGCCCTGGCCACCGGCGTCGACCTGGTCGCCGCCGCCTGCGACATCGCCCTGGGCCGCACCCCCGGCCTCACCCCGACCCGGGACCGCTGCGCCGAGGTCACCTTCGTCTACCCGCCGCACGACGGGCAGGTCCGCTCCCTCGACCTCAGCGCCGCCGAAGCGGTGCCCGGCGTCGAACGGGCCGTCGCCCTGGCCGCCCCGGGCACCGAACTCCTGCTTCCGCCGCGCGGCATCGTTCCGCGGCTGGCCGCCCTGCTGGTCACCGGGGACACCCCCGAGGAGTGCGCCGCAGCGTCGGCGCGCGCCGCCCACGCCGTACGCGCCGACGTGACCCCGCTGGTCACGGCCGCCGGCTGACACCCCGCCACGCCACGCCCGACCCCGTACGACCGCACCACCACCCCGTACGACCGCACCGCCACCCCGTACGACCGCACCGCCACCCCGTACGACCGCACCGCCACCGCACGACCGCACCACGACCGCACGACCGCACCACGACCGCACGACCGCACCACGACCGTACGCATTGCGATGAAAGGCGATCACCATGTGGACCCTCGGCGTCAACGCTCCTCCCACCGGCTGGCACGACACCGCCGCCTGCCTCGTCAACGGTGAAGGCGAGATCATCGCCTTCAGCGAGGAAGAGCGCATCAACCGCCACCGCCACTCGCTCTACCGCAAGCCCGTCAGCGCCGCCCGCCTCTGCCTCGACCGGGCCGGCATCAGCCCCGAGGACATCGACGTCGTCGCCCTGGGCTGGGACGTCGACCAGCTCTACCCCGGCCGCTTCACGAGCGACGCGGACTTCCTCGCGTACGCCGTGGGACTCGACTTCGGCAGCAACCTCCCCGAAGTCGTCCGCGTCCCGCACCACGCCGCGCACGCCGCCTCCGCCTTCTACGCCTCCCCGTTCCGCAAGGCCGGCGTCCTGGTCATCGACGGCCACGGCGAGAACGAGTCCTCCAGCATCTGGACCTTCGAGGACGGCAAAGAGCCGCGCCAGGAACGCAGCTGGGGCCGCACCGCCTCCCTCGGCTACGCCTACGACGCCGCCTCCACCTGGCTCGGCTTCTCCTTCCTCAACGCGGGCAAGACCATGGGCCTCGCCGCCTACGGCCGGGCCGCCGGGATGCCGGCCGAACAGCTCGTCGACATCCGCGACGAGGACTTCCGGCTCGCCATCGCCCCCCTGACCGAGGCCCCGGGCCGGGCCACCGCCGAGGACATCAAGCGGCAGTACGAGGCACAGGTCGCCGCCTGGCGCGACCGCTACACCCGCATCGTCGGCGCCGACCGCCCGCAGGCCGGCGAGGAGAACCTCCCCGACGACCCCAAGGCCGTGACCGTCGCCTGGACCGCGCAGCGCATCATCGAGGAGACCGTCACCCATCTCAGCGCCCTCACGCGCAAGATCTCCGGCGTGGACGAGCTCTGCCTGGCCGGCGGCGTCGCCCTCAACTGCTCCACCAACGGAACCCTGCCCGGCCCCCTGTACGTCCCGCCGGTGCCGCACGACGCGGGTGTCGCCCTCGGCGCCGCCTGGGCCGTCAGCCCGCCCAAGCAGCACACCAGCACCCTGTCCCCGTACCTGGGCAGCGACATCGGCAGCGCGGCCGGCCTGGACACCAGCGGACTGCACCGCACCGACCTCGACGTCGACGTGGTGACCCGGCTGCTGCTCGAGGGCCGCGTCGGAGCCGTCGCCCAGGGCCGCGCCGAGGTCGGGCCGCGCGCCCTGTGCCACCGCTCCATCATCGCCTTCCCCGAGACCGCCGAGGTCAACACCCGGGTCAACACGGTCAAGAACCGCGAGCAGTGGCGCCCGTTCGCCGGCGTCACCCGCCCCGACTACAGCGCCCGGGTGTGGGAGCAGCAGGAGTACCTCAGCCGCTACATGCTCGGCGCGGCCAAGGCCACCGAGCTGGGCCGCCAGGTCGCCCCCGGCGTCGTCCACGTGGACGGCACCACCCGCCCGCAGGTGCTGCGCGGCGACGACGCCCCGCTCGTGGGCGCCGTCCTCGACACCCTCGAGCGCCAGGGCGTCCCGCCGGTCCTGCTGAACACCTCCTTCAACGACAAGGGCGAGCCGATCGTCGACACGGCGGTCCACGCCCTGAACGCCTTCCGGGCGATGCGGCTGGACTTCCTCGTCCTCGACGACTCCCTCTACACGAAGGAGACCGGCCAGGGGGCAGCCCGGTGACCGTGCCCGCAGCCCTCGCCACCGAACGCTTCACCGCGTACGGGCCGCGCCACCTCGACGAGATCGCCGCCCGCTACGGCCTGCCCGACGACGTACGCGAGACCGTCCGCCGCGTCTCCCAGGTCCTGCCGTTCCGCGTCAACTCCCACGTGCTGGAACAGCTCGTCGACTGGGACCGCGTCCCCGACGACCCGATGTTCCAGCTCACCTTCCCCCAGCGCGGCATGCTCACCGCGGCCGACGAGGGGGAGATCGGCAGCCTGCTCGGCGACCCCTCCCGCAAGCCGCACCTGCGCGCGGCCGTCGCCCGGATCCGCGCCGGGCTCAACCCGCACCCCTCCGGGCAGCGCGAACTCAACGTTCCCCACCAGCACGGCCGGCCGGTCCCCGGACTCCAGCACAAGTACCGCGAGACCGTCCTGTACTTCCCCGGCCAGGGGCAGACCTGCCACGCCTACTGCACCTACTGCTTCCGCTGGGCGCAGTTCATCGGCGACGCCGACCTGCGCTTCGCGGCCCCCGACCCGTCCGGTCTGATCGGCTACCTGGGGGAGCACCCCGAGGTGCACGACGTCCTGGTGACCGGCGGCGATCCGCTCATCATGTCCACCGAGCGGCTGCGCTCCCACCTCGAGCCGCTGCTCGCGGTGGAGTCCGTACGCACCCTGCGCATCGGCACCAAGTCACCCGCCTACTGGCCCCAGCGGTTCGTCACCGACCACGACGCGGACGACCTGCTGCGGCTCTTCGAACAGGTCGTGGCCTCCGGGCGGCAGCTCGCGGTCATGGCGCACTTCAGCCACCCCCGCGAACTCGACAACGACCTGGCGCGCCGGGCGGTGGCGCGCATCCGGGCCACCGGCGCCGTCGTCTACTGCCAGGCACCGCTGATCGCGCACGTCAACGACGACGCCGGAGTGTGGAGCGAGCTGTGGCGCTGCGAACTCGCCGCCGGAGCCGTCCCCTACTACCTCTTCGTGGAGCGGGACACCGGTCCGCACGAGTACTTCAAGGTGCCCCTGGCCAAGGCCGTCGGCATCTTCCGCGCCGCCTACCGCACCCTGCCCGGCCTCGCCCGTACGGTCCGCGGCCCGGTCATGTCCGCCACCCCGGGCAAGGTCTGCGTCGACGGCGTGGAGGAGACCGCCGAGGGCCGCTGGTTCCAGCTGCGCATGGTCCAGGCCCGCAACCCGGCCCTGGTCGGACGCCCCTTCCGGGCCCGCTACTCCACCACGGCCGCATGGCTCGACGACCTCCGCCCGCACCCCGACACCCCGGCCGACCTCGTGGACGCGCTGCGCGGCACGGCAAGCGGTACGGCCGGTGGTACGGCCGACGGCACGGCCGGCGGTACGGCGCCCGGTGCGGACACCGACACCGACCAGCCCCGGGAAGCGGCATGACGCGGCCCTCCCCGAACCTGACCCTCAACCACCTCGTCGAACAGCGGCGTGCCGCGGGCGAGCCCCTGGTCAACCTCACCTTCGGAGAGGCCCGCCTGCCCGTCCTCCCCGAGCTCGCCCAGCAGCTCGCCGCGGGCGCCCGCCGCGCCTCCTACGGCCCGGTCGCGGGCGCCGAGGACGCCCGCAGCGCCGTCGCGGGCTACTTCGGGCGCCGGGGCCTGCCCACCGACCCGGCCGACGTCGTCCTCGCCCCGGGCAGCAAACCGCTGCTGATGGCCCTGAACCTGGCGGTGGACGGGGACGTGCTGCTGCCGCGGCCCGCCTGGAACACCTACGCGCCGCAGGCCCGCTACGCGGGCAAGGAGCCCCTCGCCGTGCCCGTCCCCGACGTGTGCGGGGGAGTGCCCGACCCCGCCGAGCTGCGGCGGGCGATCGGCCGGGCCCGGGCCGCCGGGCGCACCCCGCGCCTGCTGGTCCTGACCCTCCCCGACAACCCCACCGGCACCCTCGCCCCACCGGACCTGGTCCGCGAACTCGCCGCCGTCGCCGAGGCCGAGGACCTCCTGATCGTCTCGGACGAGATCTACCGCGACGTCGTGCACGATCCGGGCACCCCCTTCCTCAGCCCCGCCGAGGTCGCGCCCGAGCGCACCGTCGTCACCACCGGCCTGTCCAAATCGCTGGGCATCGGCGGCTGGCGCATCGGCGCCGCCCGCTTCCCCGCCGGTCCCCGCGGCCGTGCGGTCCGCGAGGGCGTCGTCGCCGCGGCCAGCGAGATCTGGTCCACCCTGGCCGGCCCGCTCCAGCAGGTCGCCGCCTACGCGTTCGCCGAACCGCAGCCCATCCGCGCCCGAGCGGCCGCCGCGGCCCGCCTGCACGGCGCCGTGGCCCGCGCGGTGCACGCCCGGGCGCTCGCCGCGGGGGCGCACTGCAGGCCGCCCACCGCAGGCTTCTACGTCTACCCCGACTTCGAACCGCTGCGCGCCGGGCTGGCCCGGCACGGCGTCACCGACTCCGCCTCGCTCGCCGCCCACCTCCTCGACCACGGCGGCGTCGCCGTCCTCGCCGGACACCTGCTCGGCGACGACCCCACGGCCCTGCGCTTCAAAGCCGCGACCAGCCTGCTCTACGGCGACGAGGAACAGCAGCTGCACGCCCTGCGGGCCGAGGACCCCACCGCCCTGCCGCACATCGCGGCGCAGCTCGCCCGGATCGAGGAAGCCTTCACCCGTCTGACCAAGGGGCCCGGGCCCCGCCGCACCAGGAGGCCGTCATGAAGTCCCTGCCGCCCACCGCGGAGACCTTCGCCCTCATCACCGACGCGGGCGACCGGCTGCTGCGCGACCTCGGCCGGCTCACCGACGCCGACGCGGCCGCCCCCTCCCGCCTCGACGGCTGGAGCCGCGCCCACGTGCTCAGCCATCTCAGCGCCCAGGTCGACGCCCTGGAGCGGCTCCTGCACTGGGCCCGTACCGGCACCGAGACACCCCAGTACGCCGACCGGCACGCCCGCGACAGCGAGATCGAGGACGGTTCCCGGCAACCCGCGGCCGCGCTCGTCGACCGGGTGCGGGACTCCGCCGCCCGCTTCCTGACCACCGTCCGGGAACTGCCCGGCCCCGCCTGGCAGACCGTCGTGCGCCCCTTCACGGGCGAACTGTGCACCCCCGAGCGCATCCTGGTGATCCGGCTGCGCGAACTCGAGGTCCACCACACCGACCTCGACCTCGGCTACGGCTTCGACGACATCCCCAGGCCGGCCGTCGACGTCCTCCTCGAGGACGTGTCCGGCTACCTCGCCGCGGCCGACGGCACCCCGCCCTGCACCCTGCGCGACGACTCGGGAGCCCAGGTGGCCTCCTTCGGGTCCGGCGGGCCCGTCGTCACCGGCCCGCGCGGCGCCCTGCTCGCCTGGCTCACCGGCCGCTCGAAGGGCGAGGGGCTCTCCACACCGGGCCCGCTGCCCGAGCTGCCCGCCTGGATCTGACGTACCGCACCACCCGGAAGGAGTACCAGATGAACGACCACCCTGCGCCGGCGCCGCTGCCCGAACGCCACGCGCTCGGTTCCGTGCACACCGCACTGCTCGACTGCATCCAGGTGAACCTGGCCGTGCTCGCCGACCACCACCACGGGCCGGACACCCACCTGCGGCTCGGGTCCGCCCTGCGCTGGCACGACCGCCCCGGCCCCCACGGACTGCCCACCGTGGACCCTTCGCTCGACCAGCGGATCGCCGAGGCCGAACAGCTGCTCGGCCTGAAGGTCCGCAGCCGTACGCAACTGACGGGTGCGGACCTGCTGAACACCGTGCGGGAGCGGGGCACCACCCACTACGTCGTGGCCGACGCCCACGCGATGCCCTGGCTGCCCTACCACGGCCGGCGCCACATGGACCACAGCTTCCTCCTCGCGCCGGGACCCGACGGCTTCCACGTCGTCGACGGCTACCGCACCGACACGCCGTGGGGCCCCGCGGTCCCCGGGCACTGGCAGTTCGGCGCCGAGGCCCTCGTCGGCATCGGGCACGCCGAGGTCATCGAGTGGGCGCCGCGGCTCCTCGACGCCACCGCACCGCGGCCCGCGTACGACGGCGGCGACCCCGCCCGCTACCTCGCCGCCTACGCGGACCACCCGGACCGGGCGGCCGCCCTCGAGCAACTCGCCTCCGAGACCTGGCTGCTGGCCCGCGCCCGCGCCCTGCACGCCCGGTGGCGCGCCCGGCTGTCCCTGCCCGTGGACGCCGAGCACGAGCGGCGCTGGGACCTGGTCGTGGAACAGTCCTACCTCGCCCACCGCAGGGTGGCCCGCGGCCGGACCGAACCGCCCGGCGTACTGGACCGGCTCGCGGCGGCGCTCGCCGCCGACGCCACCGCGTTCGCCGCGCCCGCACCGCGGGCGGCGGCGGACCCGGCGCTGCGCGACGCCGTCGCCGACATCGCCGCCTCCGTGCTCGACGCACCCCGCCAGCTGCTCCTCGACGGCGCCGAGTTCAACGCCTTCCCCGCGTTCAGCTCCTTCCGGCTCGTGGAGCTGATCGAGCGGGTGGAACGGGACCTCGACGTCGAACTCGACGCCGACGAGCTGATCCCGGAGAACCTGCGCCGGGTCGACGACCTCTGCCAGATCGCCTCCCGGCCCCGGGCCGCCGCCCCGGCCGCCTGACGCACGCACGGGCACGCCGCCCGTACCGGTACCCCGTACGCGTGCGCACACCCGAGCTCCGACCGCACACCCGAACTTCGACCGCACACCGAGTTCCGACCGCACACCCGAGGAAAGGACCCCACCCGTGGACCCCCGATTCATCGAGATCCTCCGCCCCTCCGTCTCCGTCGACGGCGCCACCGGCGCGGACATCACCCCCGACACCGACCTGCGCGCCCTCGGCATCGACTCCATGGCCGCGATCGAGCTGCTGTTCACCCTCGAGGACACCTTCGGGATCTCCTTGCCCGACACCGACCTGAACGACGAGACCTTCGCGACCGCCGGCAGCCTCTGGCAGGCCGTCGCCGCCCAGATCTCGCCGGGCCGCACCTCCCCGGGCCAGGTGGCCGCATGACCACGGCCGCGACCACCTCCGCCCGAACCGCCCTGGAGGCCGCCGAAGAGGTGGCCTCCGTCGCTGCCGAGCACGCGGCCCGCACCGACCGGGACGCGGCCTTCCCCGTCGAGGCACTCGCGGCCCTGCGGCGCACCCGCCTGCTGGGCCTGCTCGTCCCCGCCGAACACGGGGGCCCCGGCGGCACCCTGCGCGACGTCGTCGAGGTGACGCAGCGGCTCGGCCGTGCCGACCTCTCCGTCGCCATGATCTTCGCCATGCACTGCCAGCAGGCCGAGGCGCTGGTGCGCCACGCCCACGAGCCGCTGCGCTCCGCCCTGCTTCCCCGGCTCGCGGCCGGCGAGGTCTACCTCGCCTCCGTGACCACCGAGGAGGGCAAGGGCGGCCGTCTCCTCACCGCCGAGGCGGCCCTGGCCGAGCAGCAGGGCCGCCTGGAGATCGACCGGTTCGCCCCCGTGGTCACCGGAGGCGCTCACGCCGACGGCTTCCTCGTCACCATGCGCAGCCCCGGTGCCATCTCCGGCCACCAGGTCTCCCTCGTCTACGCCGACCGCGACCAGCTGACCCTCACCGGCGACGGCGACTGGCAGCCGCTCGGCATGCGGGCCAGCCACAGCGTGCCGCTCCGCCTCACCGGCAGCGTGCCCGGCCACCAGGTCATCGGCGAGCACGGCGACTTCTCGCGCATCGCCGGCGGCATCTTCGCCCCGTACGCCCACATAGGCTGGTCCGCGGCCTGGCTCGGCACGGCCGCCGGGGCCCTGTCCCGCGTCCTTCGGCTGCTGCGCGGCCCCGACGGCCGCGGCCGCTTCGACATCGGCTCCGAACTGCTGCTCACCCGTCTGTCCCGGGCCCGGCAGCGGCTCGACACCGTCCACGCCCTGCTCCGCCACACCCTCGCCATGGTCGAGGAGGGGGGCGAACTGCACACCCCCAGCGGCCAGTTGCTGCTCAACGCCTTGAAGATCACCGCGGCCGAGCAGTGCCACGCCGCCGTCGACGACCTGGTGACCGCGGTCGGACTGCGCCACGGCTACCTCAAGGACTCGCCGACCCGCCTCGAGCAGGCCCTGCGCGACCTGCGGTCCGCCGCCCTCAACTACAGCAACGACCGGCTCCACCTCGCCGACGGCCGCCTCGCCCTGCGCGATACGGGGGTGCGCCTTGTCTGACCTCCGCATCCGCGCCCTCAAGGGCACCGCGCACCGAAGCCCGGACAGCACCTTGGAGGCCCTGGCCCCCGGCGCCTCCGGCGCCGAGCTGTGGTCCGCCCTCGGCGCCGCAGGCCACCTGGCCGCCTGCTACCGGGACGGCGACCCCCGCCGAGGACTGCGCCCCGATGCCCTCGCCCGGCTGCTGGCCGCCGCCGACGCCCGCTTCGGCATCCCCGCCACCCTCTCGGTGAGCGTGCCGCTCGCCACCACCCTGCCCGTGCTGGCCACCGGCACCACCACCGAGGCCCGCCGGGCGCTGGCGGACGCCCTCGCCGGGCGGGTCACCACCGCCCTCGCCGCCACCGACGTCACCGCGGGCACCGACCTCACCGGCCTGCGCACGGCCGTCCACCTCGACGGGGACACCGTCGAGGTCACCGGCGAGAAGCAGTGGATCGCCAACGCCACCACCGCCGCCTGGTTCCTGGTGCTGGCCCGCCTGCGACCCGGCCGCCACTTCACCGCCTTCACCTGGGTGCTCGTCCCGTCCGACGCCCCCGGCGTCCACGTCCGACCCGCCGATTCCGCCCTCTACGCGGCCTCCGGCACCGGACACGTCCGCTTCGACGGCGTACGCCTGACCACCGGGCACCTCGTCGACCGGGTGGGCATGGGCCTGCCGTCCTTCGCCCGGCACATCGCCGCCGAGCGGCTCGCCGGCGCCCTGTGGGCAGTCGCCCTCTGCCGGCGCGTGCTCGCCGACACGCGCCGCCACCTGGCCGGACGCGCCCACGGCGAGGCCACCTTGTGGGACAACGAGGGGATCCGGCAGCGCTTCGCCGCCTGCCTGGTCCGCACCCAGGAACTGCACGCCCTGTGCGAGCAGCTCGCCCAGCCCGTGGCCCGCGACCACGACACCACCGCCGCCGCCACCCTCAAGGCGGCCGCCGCGGCCACCGTCGACCAGGTCCTCGGCGACTGCGCGCAGTGGTGGGGGGCCGCCGGATTCGCCGACGGATCGCTCCAGCAGACCAGGGCGCAGGCAGCGCTGTTCGGGATCGGCGGCGGCGCCACCGAGGTCGTCCTCGCGGCGCTCGCCGACTCCGCCGAGCACGTCCTCGCCCGCCTCGAACCCCGAGGAGAGACACCATGACCGTACCCACCGGGACCCGTACCCTCCACGACTGGTTCGCCGGCTCCGCCGCGGCCCACGCCCAGCGGTCCGCCCTGGAGGTCGCCGGACGCGTCGTCACGTACGCCGAACTCGAGGACCTCGCCGCCCGGATCGCCGCCGCCCTCCTCGACCACCTCGGCGGCCGCACCCCCCGCCGGGTGGGGCTGTTCGCCGCGCGCACCCTCGTCGCGTACGCCGGGTACCTCGCCGTCCAGCGCCTGGGCGCCGCCGTCGTACCGCTCGGCCCGGCCTTCCCGCACGCCCGCCACGTCACCGTGGCCCGCGCCGCCGCCCTCGACGCCGTACTCGCCGACGAACACGCCGCGCCCGGACTCACCCTGCCCGCCCCCGTGCTGCGGCTGACCGACACCGCTCTCGACGCCCTGCCCGCGGGCTCCGCTCCGCCCCCGGCCCCGGGCGCACCCGGGGACCTCGCCTACATCCTGTTCACCTCCGGATCCACCGGCGTGCCCAAGGGCGTCCCGGTCCTCCAGCGCAACGCGGACGCGTTCCTGCGGCACGTCGTCCCCGCACACGGGGCGGGCCCCGGCGCCCGGCTCTCCCAGACCTTCGACCTCACCTTCGACCCGTCCGTCTTCGACATGTTCTGCGCCTGGGGATCCGGCGCCACCCTCGTCGTCCCCGACCGCACCGAGCTGATGACCCCCGTCCGGTTCGCGGCCCGGCGCGAACTCACCCACTGGAACTCCGTCCCGTCCCTCGTCTCGCTCGCCCGACGGCTGCGCCAGCTCCGCCCGGACAGCCTCCCGGCCCTGCGCCGCAGCGTGTTCTGCGGCGAACCGCTGACCCTCCAACAGGCGGAGGCCTGGCGGCTGGCCGCCCCGCACAGCACCGTGGAGAACGCGTACGGGCCGACCGAACTGACCGTCACCTGCACCGCCCACCAGCTGTCCGGGGAACCCGGCGGCTGGCCGCGCACCTCCAACGGCACCGTCCCGGTCGGCCGCCCCTACCCGGGCCTGGAGGCCCTCGTACGGGACGGCGAACTGTGCCTGCGCGGCCCCCAGCGCTTCCCCGGATACCTGGACCCCGCAGACAACACCGACCGCTTCCTCGCCCCCGACGGCACCCCCTGGGACCCGGCGACCCCGCTCGGCGACGACCACTGGTACCGCACCGGGGACCGGGTCACCGCCCTGCCCGACGGCGGCTACCTCCACCAGGGCCGGCTCGACCAGCAGGTCCAGGTCAACGGCTACCGCGTGGAACTCGGCGAGGTCGAGGCCGCCCTGCGCGAACAGGCCGGCGTCACCGAGGCGGCCGTCATCGCGGTGCCGAACGCGGGCGGCGGCACCGAACTCGCCGCCGCCTGCTCCGGCCCGGGACCCGGCCGCGCCGCCGCCCTCACGGAAGCCCTGCGCGCCCGCCTGCCCGGCTACATGGTCCCCGCCACCCTCACCGTGCTCGACGCCCTCCCGCTCAACGCCAACGGCAAGACCGACCGCACCGCCCTGCGCTCGCTCCTGACGGCCGCCTGAGGGCCGCCCCGGGAACTACGCCAGGAGGAAAGGACGTTGGAGGGGGTGGAGTGACGTACCGTTCGCGACGGGTGGTTCATGCACGCATGACGCAGGGGGGCGGTCATGTTCGGTCGGGCACTGCTCGGGCTCTGGGGCTCGCTGAGAGCCGCCACGTTCACCTGGCCGGAGGCGAGGGACCCGGTGGCGGCGCAGGAGCGCGTCCGCAGGCTGGGCGCGCTGCCGACCGGAGAACTGCTGCGCACCCTCGGCAGGGACGGCGCGGCAGGGCGTGAGCCGCTCTGCGCCGACCTGGTGGTACTGGCGGCCGGTCCGGGATCCGGCGGGCGGGACGCCGGGACGGCCGGGGCGATGGCGGAGGTCCTGGCGGCCATCGGGCTGGGCATCGCCGCGTCGGGCGCGGGTCGCTCCGCCCTCGAAGCCGGCGAGCGCATGCAGATCGAAGCCCATGTCCTGCGCGGGATCGCCGCCGACCTGGCGGGGCAACGCGAGGAGGCACACCGGCAGTTCGCCCGGGCCGACCAGGCGGGCCGGGCCGTGGGGCACCCGATCGCGGTGGCCCTGGGGCGCATCGGGATGCTCGCCACCGCGGAGACCGCCCCCCGGCCCGATAGCCTCCGGGACGCCGTGGACCGGGCCCTGGAGCCGCTGGAGGGCCGGGCCCGGGGGGCCGCCGTTGAGGAGGTGCGCCGGGCGCTGCGGGTCGGCGTCTCGGCCCGGGAGGCGGCACGCCGGTGGTGGGCGGCCGCGGGGTCCGCAGAGCAGGCCCCGGCGCGGGAGCTCCTGGAGCGCTGGCTGCACGAGCACCCCGACGGCGATGCGGAGGAGCTGTTCGCGGCCCTGCTGCCCGGAGTGGCGCGGTCCGTCGCCGCACAGGACGGCGGGGCCGCGCGGCGGGCGGGCGTGCTGGACGAGGTGTTCGCGGCGCACCCCCGCTTCGCCGTCTTCCGCGGGACGCTCGGAGGTCTCGCGTACGAGGTGGGCAGGGCCGCGCTCGCGGTCGAGGCCCTGGAGCCGCTGCACGCGGAGCGGCCGGAGGACCGGCACACGGCGGTCCGGCTCGCGCTGGCCTACGAGAGGGCGGGCCGGGGGGAGGAGGCTGTGCCCCTGCTCCGTGCCTGCCTGTCCGCCCCGCCGACTGCGCAGGACGAGGGGGTGCTGACCGCCCTCGTGGGCATCCTGCGCGGCGTCGGCTCTCCCGAAAGCGCGGTGTGGGACGCCCACTTGGCCCGGATCCGCGGGGACGGCGGAATCGTCGGGATGCTGCCGACGGCCGTGCGCGAGGCACTGGCCCCGCCGCCGCTGCTGGCCCGGTTCGAGAACGGGACGCTCACCATCGATCCCGCCGCCGCCTCGCTGTCGCGCACCCAGTTGCGGGCGCACTTCCTCGCGGCGGTGTACGCGGGCAGCCCGGACGGCCCCGAGATGCTGGCCGGCCTGGCCGAACGGGATCCTGCGGTGGCGGCCGAGGTCGCCGCCCTGCTCGGAGTGGCCCCGGCCGGACCGGCGGACGGGCCGGGGGAGCCGGACGGGCCGGCGGAGCCGTCGCACCGGGCCGGGGCGGAAGCGCTCGTGCGGCGCGGCGACGAGCACTTCCAGCGCCGCGAGCTGACGGAGGCCGCCGCCTGCTACCGGCAGGCGCGGGAGCTCGATCCGGACAGCGCCCTGGCCCTGCTGTGGCTGGGGGACGTGCACTACGTACGGCAGGAACGCGCCGCGGCCCGCGTCTACTTCGAGGAGTCCCTGGCGACGGAGGAGACGCCGATGGCCTGGCGGTTCCTCGGCGACACGCTGGGGGCGGAGCCCGCCACGGTGGAACGCGCCCGTGCCTGCTACCAGCGGGCCCTGGAGCTGGACCCCGGCTACGGCGGCGCCCGGCAGGGACTCGAGGCGCTCCCACCCGCACCGGAACCCGCCGGCGGGCCCTCGCCGGTCGTCATCCCCTTACCCGAGCCGGCACCGGTCTTCGCGCCCGCACCGGCGCCTCCGCCGGCACCGGCACCCGCGGCCCCACCCCGGCCGGCACGGAAACCGGCCCCCGCACCAGGACCCGCGCCCGCGGCCGCACCGTGGCCCGCACCCGCACCCGCACCCGCACCCGCGCCCGCACCCGCACCGGAACCTGCACCCGGACCCGCACCCGCACCGGATCTCGCGCCCGCGGAAGAGCCGCAAGGCGGCTCGGTCCGCGAGCAGTTGTCGGCCTCGGGAGTCCAGGCGCAGGTGCCCGCGCAGCTCGAAGCAGTCCTGCGGGAGAAGAACCCCGCTTTCCCGGAGCTGCTGGACTGCCTCGAGGACGACGAGGGGTTCGCCCGCTGGCAGGAGCGGTGGCTCCCGGAGCACTTCGGCTCCGTGTACACGGGGCTGTGGTCACTGGCCTGGCAGTGGAGCGCGAAGGCCGGCAACACCGCGCGGGCGTTCCTCCTCGCCCGGCGCCGCGTCCAGATCTCGGAGTCCTTGGAGAGCCAATGGGGCGGGGACACGGAGCGGTGGGCCGGCAAGGCCCTGCTCGTCGCGACCGCCCTGGAGCACCAGGCGTCCGTCCTGGGGGACCTCGGGCGGTACGACGAGGCCTACGCGGTCCTGCTGCGCGCCGAGGCCTGGATGGAGGCCGACCGCGTCGAACGCGAGCGCGTCGGGCGGCCGCTCGAGGGCATGCTCGGCGCCCATCTCGCAGGAGGGAACCCCAGGGCCCAGCTGTACCACCAGCTGGCCGAGGCGGCCGTGCGCTGCGGCGCGGAGCAGGCCGCGGAAGGCCATCGGCGGCAGGCGGAGCGGTGGCGGGAGGAGGGCCCGGGCTCCGACCAGGAGCGGATCCTGCGGATGGTGTACGAGTCGGTGGTCAGTCTGGGCCGCGGCGACACCGACCGTGCCTTCCACTTCCTGGACCGTGCCCTGCCGCTCGCCGAGCGCGAGGCGGCGTGGTCCCCGGTCAAGCAGATCCTCGCGTTCGTCCACCACTCCCGCGCCAAGGCCCTCTCCGAGCTGGGTCTCGAGCGCACCGCGCTCCAGCACATCGCGCAGGCCCGGGCCTGCAACGCGGGGAACGCCGACCGGCTGTCGGCCGACTGGAGGGTCACCGCCGACATCCTGGGCAAGCGTCCCGACCTGGGCGACCCCCTCGAGGCGCTCGAGCACGTCCTGCACCTGTCGGGCGTGCCCGGACGGGACGGTGACCCGCTGTTGTGGCGGCCGCGCCGGGTGGCCGGCGAGCCGGTGCGCATCGAACACCCCGAACGGGCCTGGCCGGTCATCGGCCCGATGGCCCGCGCCGCCTGGGACGCGGGGGATCCGGAGACCGCCGTGGCCGTCCTCGAACTCGGCGTCGACCTGGCGGACCTGGTCCGGGCCCAGCAGACCGACCCGGCGCTGCGCCGCCGCATCCAGGACGAGCGCGCCGGCGTGTACGAACTGCTCACCCGCTACCGGGTCGACGGCTACGGCAGCACGGAGGCGGCGTTCACGGTCTCCGAGCGGCTGCGGGCACGCTCCCTGCTCGATGCCATGAGCACGGCGGAACTCCGTGCGCCCAGCGGGATCCCCGGTGAACTGCTGGCCCGGGAAGCCGCCTTGCTGCGCGAGCGGACCGCCGTAGAGCGGGCGGGGGACACCGACTGGACCCTGCACCACGACATCGGGCGGAAGCTCGCCGCCGTGTGGAGCGCCATCGCCGAGCGCTGCCCGGAGGCCGAGGAGTACCTCGCCATCCGCCGCGCGGCGGTGACCCCTCCGGGCGCCGTGCTCGAAGAACTCGCCGGCGAGCAGGTCGTGGTGGCCTCGTACGCCCACCTCGGCGACGGCCGCACCGTCCTGTTCACCCTCGACCCCCGCAGCGGGCTCGCCGTCACCGGCATCGACGCCGACGGCGAGCGGATACTCCGCTTCATCGCGGACAACCTCGGCAGCGCGGGCCGGGTCCGCGAGATGGCCGTCGACATGCCCGGGCTCTTCCACCAGGTCCTGGGCCCGCTGGTCGCCCCGCTGAAGGGGCTGACCGCCCCCGGGGACACCGTACTGATCTGCCCGACCGGCGCCCTGCACCACGTGCCGTTCCACGCCCTGTCACCGGACGGCGGCGCCACCCTCCTGGACCGCAACCCCGTCGGCTACCTGCCCAGCGTGTCCCTGCTCCGTACGCTCGGCCACCGCACGGCGGGCGGCGGCAGGGGCGCCGTGGTGCTGGGCGACCCCGGCGGGGACCTGCCCCACGCCCGCTCCGAGGCACTGCTGCTCGGCGCGCGCCTGGGCACCGCTCCGCTGATCGGCCGGGCGGCCACCCGGGAGCGGGTCCTGCGCGACATGGCCGGCGCGGAGGTCCTGCACGCCGCCTGCCACGCCTCGTTCCAGGAGGACGATCCGCTCGCCTCCGGCCTGCTCCTCGCCGACGGCGTGCTCTGCGGCCACGACATCCTGCGGCAGAACTGGCAGGGGGTCCGGCTGGCGGTGCTCTCCGCCTGCGAGACGGGCCTGGGGCGCACCGGACGCACCGACGAGACCCTCGGGCTCAGCCGGGCCCTCCTGTTCGCCGGCGTACGGTCGCTGATCATGAGCCTGTGGCGGGTCCCCGATGCGGCGACCGCCTCCGTCATGGGCGACTTCCACGACCTCACCCTGTCCGGCGAGCGGCCGGACCATGCCCTGCGCACCGCGATGCTCGCGGCGCGCGACCGTCCCGGCGGAGACCGGCTGGACCGATGGGCCGCGTTCTGCCTCCTCGGGGAATGGCGGGCCCCCCACCCCACAGGAAAGGGAGCACCGCATGCCGCAGACCGCTGAGTCCGAGGGAGCGGCCGAGCTGTCGCACCCCCTGCCGGCGGGCTTCGACCTGCTCGGCCTGGTCGCCCCGGCCGTCGAGGAGGACGAGCCCGACCGGGCCTACCAGCAGGTCGACGAGGCGACCGTCAGCCTGCTGCGGCGCGAGACCCGCATCGGCCTGGCCCGCGGCGAGGTCACGCCGATCGACACCGGGGATCCCGCCGTACAGGCCTACGACATCCCGCTGATCTGCGTCGTCCAGACGCACCCCGAATGCACGGTGCGCTGGTCGCGGCTGGTGCTCGACCTCTCGCCCTCACCGGGTGCCACCATCGCCGACATGTCGCCCACGCTGGTGGAGGGCGAGGAACCCATCGAGATCGAGACCAGCCGGGGAGCGGGCCTCAGCTTCAGCGCGGCCGGCGCCGCCCTGGGCGCGGACCTCACGCCCCAGGTGATCAGACGGCGCACCGTCTACTGCCCCCGCATCACGTCCTCGGGCATCGGATTCAGCACCGCCTACTGGGACTTCCACGCCTCCGACCGCGAGTTCCTGCACGTCAACGAGGAGCTGCGGCTGCTGGTCCGGGCTCCCGCCGGCGCGGCCGTCGACGCCGTGGTCACCCTGCGCGCCCGGGTGCTGCCCCGCGGCTTGGGCCGCGTCGTGCGCCTCTCCGGAAAGCTCGCGGGCTTCGAGGGGACGTGCAGGCTCGTGTAGCCGCCGGCGGGGGCGGGCCGGCTGCCGTCGCGCGTCAGCTGCACAACGCGGTGTCGACGAGCGCCTGGGCGTTGTCGCGGTGCTCGGTCGTGGGCGGTCCGACGGAGGTCACGGCCACCGCGGCGGCGCGGCCGTCATCGGTGACCGCGTTGCGCGTGGCGTAGCCCGGGATGGTGCCGCCGTGGCCCCACGCCAGGCCCCCGCAGCTCAGCGGCGTGCTGGTCACTCCCAGCCCGAACCGCACACCGGTCCCCATACCGCTCTCCTCGGGAACCGCGACGGTGGTGCGCATCTCGGCGAGCTCCGCGGGCCGCAGCAGCCTGCCGCCGACCAGGGCGGAGAAGAAGCGGTTCACGTCGCCCGGGGTGGAGACCAGCTGCCCGGCGGCCCATCCCCAGGAGGGGTCGATCCGCGTGATGTCCTCCAAGGGACCTCCGGGTCGCGCCGCCTGGTAGCCCCGGGGGTGGGCTTCGCGGATGCCCTCGTCGCCCACGCCGGGGAAGTAGGTGTGGCGCAGACCGATGCGGTCGATGACGCGGTGGGTGATCTGCTCGGCCAGCGGGCGCCCGGTGACCTTCTCGATGAGCAGACCGGCGAGGACGTAGTTGGTGTTGCTGTAGGACCAGCTGGTCCCGGGTGCGAAGAGGGCCTTGTGGGCGAGCGCCGTGTCGAGCAGGGTGCGGGGCTCGTAGTACGTGTGGCGCGAGTCCCTGCCGAGGTAGTCGGCGATCATGTATTCCGTGTAGTTGGGCAGTCCGCTGGTGTGCTGGAGCAGCTGGCGCACCGTGATGTGCCGGCCGTCGATGCCCTCGCCCCGGACCAGGCCCGGCAGGTACTCCTCGATGGCGGAGTCGAGGGCGATCCTGCCCTCACCGACCAGCTGGAGCACCACCGTGGCGGTGAACGCCTTGGTGTTGCTCCCGATCCGTACCTGCCCGTCGACGGGCACCTTCGCCCGGGTCCGCAGGTCCGCGACACCAGCGGTGTGGTTGCGGGCGCGCCCGTCACGGTCGACGGTGGCCGCCAGGGCGGCGGGGTGGCCGTCCTCGCGGACCAGACGCTCCAGGCCCTGCCGCACCGCGTCGCCGGGAGCGCGCCCCTGCGCCGCGGCCGCGGGCAGCGTGCCGCCCGCGGCAAGGGCGGCCGCGAGCACCGCCACCACCGCGGCGCCC
Source organism: Streptomyces sp. NPDC048349 (assembly GCF_040651925.1). NCBI lineage: Bacteria > Bacillati > Actinomycetota > Actinomycetes > Kitasatosporales > Streptomycetaceae > Streptomyces > Streptomyces sp. NPDC048349. The sequence continues at coordinate 49,181 of NZ_JBEZLA010000032.1, forward strand.
CGCCGCGATCCGGATGACGAGGGGACGTGGGCGGACGAAAGCCGATGGGAAAGACCGGTCATGGGTGACCCTCCTGGTGCGCCCTGCCGGGCGCATCGACGGTGTGGACGTCCCGACACTAGGAAGCGGACCCGGCCCGGCACATCGCCCTGCGGCCCGAGGCCCCGGGGCCCGCCGTCACCTGCGACCCGGGACCCACCTCCCACCCGGTCCTCCTCCTCGATCCGGTCCCGCGGTTATGTGATGCTGGGACAATTACGGTGTGGACATGGGGGTTTGATGGAACCGGAGATCACCGCGCTGGCGGCCGGCGCGGGCACGGCACTGGTCACGGCACTCGCCACGGAGGCCTGGCAGACGGCGACCGTGGGGCTGGTCGCGCTGTGGAGGCGGCTGCTTCCGGAGCGGGCCGACGGGGTGGAGGCCGAACTCGAGGCGACAAGGGACGATCTCCTCGGAGCCCAGGACGAGGGCGACAAGGAGACCCCGGCCGAGCTGGCGGCGGAGTGGCAGGGCCGGATCCGGCGCCTGCTGAGCGCGCACCCGGAGGCGGCCGACGAACTGCGGGCCCTGCTCGTCCCGCAGCAGGAGCAGCCGCCCGCAGCGCCCGCGATCACCCAGCACGCCACCGCGTCGGGGAAGAGCCGCGTCTACCAGGCCGGCCGCGACATGCACCTGGGTCCGCAGTGAACGGCCGCACCGAGGGCCGGGCCAGCGGCCAGGGCCGCGTCTACCAGGCCTCCGGCGACCAGCACATCGTCGAGCACCACCACCACGGCCCCTCGTGGTCCGGCCCGGACACGGTACGCAGCCCCGCGCTGGGCCGCACTCCGCTCGTCCTGCGCGACCGCGTCGAGCTGATGGACACGCTGCGGGTCTCCGTCGCCCCGGGCGTGGGCGGCCAGGTGCACGTCCTCCACGGACTCGGCGGCTGCGGCAAGACGGCCGTCGCCTGCGCCCTCTTCGCGCACGCGACCGCCGACGGAGGCCGCGTGGGGCTGTGGGTGAACGCCTCCGACACCACGTCGCTGCGCTCCGGCATGCTCGCCGTCGCCGCCGACCGCGGCGCCGCGGAGGGCGAGTTGACGGCCGCCCGCAGCGGGCTGCGCGCCGCCGCGGACCTCGTCTGGGACTACCTGGACCGGTCCGACCGGCCCTGGCTGCTGGTCCTCGACAACGCCGACGACCCCTCCGTCCTGCGCGACGGCGGCTGGCTGCGCAGCAGCCCGCGCGGCACCGTCCTGGTCACCACCCGCCAGGCCTCCAGCCGCTGGTGGCCCGGGGCGCAGCTGCTCCACGTGGGCGTACTGCCCCGCACGGACGCCGCCCAGGTGCTCCGCGACCTCGCTCCCGAGGCCGGGACGGCCGAGGAGGCGGAGGAGATCGCCGACCGGCTGGGCCGGCTCCCCCTCGCCCTCACCCTGGCGGGCACCTTCCTGGCGCACCAGGTGATCAGCCCCTGGACGCTGACCGAGTACGGGCAGCGGCTCGACATCGACCTGATAGACCAGGGAGCCGTGGGCATCGGCGGCGACTCGCGCCACCTGGTCAGCAGCACCTGGGAGCTCTCCCTTGACGCCGTCGCCGACCAGGGCCTGCCCGAGGCCCAGACCCTGCTGCGCCTGCTGGCCTGCTGGGCGAGCGATCCGCTCCCGCTCTCCCTGCTGGCCGGACTGGACCTGGGTACGGACCTCCCGGCCGGGCGGGTCGAGCCGGCGCTGCGCGGCCTGCTGGACCATTCCCTGACCGAACTCGTGCAGGGCCCGCCGCGCGGCCTGCGGACCCACGGGGTCCTCCTCGACAGCGTGGCCCGCGGCACGCCTGCCGAGCAGCGCGGGCAACTCGCCGCCAAGGCAGCCCAGTTGTTGTTGGCGAAACTCCCCGAGATCCCCGAACGCGGCATCGAGGCAGCACCCTTCCGGCCGCTGGCCCCCCATGTGCTGGCGCTGCTGCGACGGGTGACCGAGCGGGAGGACGCGGAGAGGCCGGTCGTGGAATCGGCGGCGGAGTGCGCGCTGCGGCTCGCCGTCAACCTCCACCGGTCGGGCGATTCCGCCTCGGCGCTGGCGGTCGGGACTACGGCCGTGGACCTCGCGCGGGCACGACTGGGCGAGGAGCACCCGCTGGTGGTACGGCTCCGCCAGCGCGTGGCGCGGACGCTGCGCAGGCTCGGCCGCTTCGAGGAGGCGGAAGCCCTCGCGCGCCGGACCCTCGCGGACTGCGAGCGCCTGTTCGGACCGGCCGCCCTCGACACGCTCGAAAGCTGCGCGATCCTGTCCATTGCCACGTGGGTGAACGGCGGGGAGGCCGAAGGCGCGGCACTGATGCGGCGGGTGATCGAGGGCCGGACCGCGGTCCTGGGGCCGGTGCACCCGCAGACCCTGAGGGCGCGCTACATCCTCCTGGAGCTCGTCCGCGGTCCGGAGCTGGCCCGGGAGCTCGAGGGAGCGCCCGCCCTGGTCAGGCAGTGCATCGACGCCATGGGGCCGGACCATACGATCACCATGGGTGCGGAGCTCAACCATGCGAACGCGCTGTTCTACGCCGGACGTCCCGCCGACGCGCTGCCCCTCGCCCGTCGGGCGTTCGCCGCGGCCGAGGCGCGTTACGGGCCTGACTACCAGATCACCCTGGCCTCCCGGTCGCTGTTCGCGCTGACCCTCGCGGGCGTCGGTGCGTTCCCCGAGGCGATCGAGCAGATGGAGACGGTCCTGGAGAAGCGGACCCGGGTCCTCGGACCGGACCACCCCTGGACGCGGGACGCCGGGGCGAACCTGGCCGCGTTCCGTTCCGGCGTGGCATCCACCTACTGACGCCTCCGCCTCCTGGCGCCTCCGCCTCCGCCCGCTCTATCCGCCCCGCCCGCCACCCGGCCGCGCCACGAGCCGGCCGGGTGGCGCAGGCGCCGCCACCAGCCGAGGTCGCCGTCGCCCTCGCCACCGAACCCCGCCTGTCCGCGTAAAGAGGTTGAACCGGAAACGGTTGCCCGGGCTCGGGACACGCCCGGACCGGCCGGTCCGCGCGCGGGCACGGCGGGCGGGAGACCATGGGCGGGTGCGGGATGCCCCAGGTGCCGGAAGCGACGCGTCTGGTCAGCGGCAATCGGAGGTGGCGCTGGACGGAGCGGTACGCGCCACCGGCGCGTCCGTCGGCATGCTCTACCTCCTGGGACCGGACGAGCGCGTCCTGCACCTCGCCCTGGTCAGCGGGGTGTCCCGCGAGTTCGCCGCCCCCTGGTCCCGCGTGGGCCTGGACGACCTCATCCCGGTGGCCGACGCGCTGCGCAACGACCGGCTCGTCTGGCTGGGCGGACGGGAGGAGACCGCCCGACGCTATCCGCGACTCGGCCTGGTCCTGCCCTACGAGTTCACCCTCGCCGCAGCGCCCCTGCCCCGCCGCACCCCGGACAGCGCAGCGCCCCCACCCGGCGGGCTGGTCCTGCTGTGGTCGGGCGCGCACCCGCCGGACCTCGCTCCCGCCGAAAGGGACGCCATCGAGGGCGCCTGCCGGCACCTGGCGGACACCCTGCGGCAGGCCGCCGACGCGGGGCACCCGTTCCACCCGCCGGCCACTCCCGTCCTGATGCGCCCCCCGCTTCCCGCCACGCCAGGACCCGTCGAGGCCGCTGCGGTCTCGGCCTTCGTCCGCCGCCTCCCGGGCGGAAGCTGCGCGCTCGACACCAACGGGAAGATCACCTTCGCCACCCCCGGCGCCGCCGACCTGCTCGGCGCACCGCTCTCCGACCTGCTCGGCGCCCTGCCTTGGGAAGCGCTTCCCTGGATGGACACCCCCGTGATCGAGGACCACTACCGGGCCGCGGTGATCAGCCGCCTGCCCCGGTCCTTCACCGCCCTGCGCCCGCCCGACCACCTGCTGCACTTCGACCTCCACCCGGACGACTCGGGGATCAGCGTCCGCATCAGGCCGGTCGAGGAGCTCCCCGCGCCGCCCGAGGGTCCGCCCGGGGAGGGCGGCCCGGTGGCCGCCGCCCTGCCCAGCCGGGCCACCGCCCTCTACCAGCTGATGCACCTGGCCGCGACGCTCACGGAGGCCGCACACACGCAGGACGTGGTCGAACAGGCCGCCGACCAGCTCGTCCCGGCGCTGGGGGCCCAGGCCATGGCCCTCTTCGCCGTGGAAGAACAGCGCCTGCGCCTCGTCGGCCACCGGGGGTACGCGGCCGACTTCACGACGCGCCACGACGGCCGGCCCCTGACGTCCGACACGGCCGTCACCCGCGTACTGCGCACCGGCAGCCCCCTGTTCTACGGCGACCCCGACGAGCTCCTGGCCGCGTACCCGTCCGCCGACGTCGAACCGGACACGGCCGCCTGGGCGTTCCTGCCCCTGATCGCGTCGGGCCGGCCGATCGGGTCCCTCGTCCTCGCCTACGCCCGCCCCCACACCTTCGCACCAGGCGAACGCGCCGTGCTGACCTCGATCGCAGGCCTGGTCGCCCAGGCGCTGGACCGGGCCCGCCTCTACGACGCCACGCACCAGCTCGCCCGCAGTCTGCAGACCGCCCTCCTGCCGCGGGCCCTGCCGGACGTACCCTCCCTGGAGGTCGCTGCCCGCTACCTCCCCGCCACCCAGGGCCTGGACGTCGGCGGCGACTTCTACGACCTCATCCGCATCGACGACACCACCGTCGCCGCCGCCATCGGCGACGTCCAGGGCCACAACGTCAACGCCGCCGCCCTCATGGGGCAGGTCCGCACCGCCGTGCACGCCACCGCGGGGGCCCCACCCGGCGAGGTCCTCGCCCGGACCAACCGACTCCTCACGGACCTCGACCCCGGGCTCTTCACGAGCTGCCTCTACGTCCACCTCGACCTCGCCCGCCAGAGCGCCTGCCTGGCCACCGCGGGCCACCCGCCGCCGATCCGGCGCCGCCCCGGCGGACCGGTCGAGGTCCTGCACCTGAGCCCCGGCCTCCTCCTCGGCATCGACCCGGTCGCCACCTACACGGCCACCGAGATCCCCTTCACCCCCGGCACCCTCCTCGCCCTCTACACCGACGGCCTCGTCGAGAGCCCGGGCCGCGACCTCGACGACTCCATCGCGGACACGGCGGCACACCTCGCCCGCGCCCACGACCAGCCCCTGGACGCGCTCGCCGACGACCTCATCCGGTACGCCCGGCGTGCGGCCCCCCGGACCGACGACATCGCCCTGCTCCTGCTGCGTTCCCGCCCCCGAGCCTGACGGAGCCGGACACTGCCCGGCGCCTCCGGGAACACTCGAGCGGGGACGGTGGCGCGCTGGGGCCGGGACACAGCGGCGCCGCAGCGGCCACGACGCATCGCGCACGGTCCCCCGCGGCGCGCCGCGGGGGGCTTACGATCGCGGGCGGCGGTCCCGTCCCGCGACCGCCGCCCGCCCCGCACTCGTGGAGGTCAACCGTGTTCCGGACGGCCCAAGGTCACCGTACTCACCGCACCAGCCACCGCATCCGCTCGGCGGCCGGCGCTGCCGCCGCCGCGGCCATGTTCCTCGTGGTGGGCTGCTCCTCCGGCGACAGCGGGCCGGGAGAGGCGGCCGGGGGCGTGCACGTCGTCGAGAAGGGCAAGCTGACCACCTGCACCCATCTGCCGTACCCGCCCTTCCAGTTCGAGCAGAGCGGCAAGGTCGTCGGATTCGACGTGGCCCTGATCGACCTGGTCGCGAAGAACCTCGGAGTCGAACAGAAGATCCTCGACACGCCGTTCGAGAACTTCAAGACGGGTGCCTTCCTCAACTCGGGCCAGTGCGACCTCGCCGCGGCCGGCATGACGATCACCGACGAGCGCAAGAAGAACGTCGACTTCTCCGTCCCCTACTTCGACGCGACCCAGGCGCTGCTCGCGACGAAGAAGAGCGGCATCACCTCGCTCGCCGACGTCAAGGCGAAGGGCAAGAAGCTGGGTGCCCAGGCCGAGACCACCGGCGAGAGCTACGCCAAGGCCCAGGGCTTCAACCCGGTCGCCTTCGAGAGCTCCGACGCGGTGCTCAACGGGCTGCGCACCGGCCAGGTCGACGCCGTCGTCATCGACTATCCCGTCGTCCAGGGCTGGCTCAAGGACAAGGCGAACGAGGCGGAGTTCGTCCTCGGGCAGAACATCGACACCGGTGAGCAGTACGGCTTCTCGGTGAAGAAGGGCAACACCGCCCTCCTCGCCGCTATCGACAAGGCGATCGCGACCGCCAAGGAGGACGGCACCTACAAGAAGATCTACGAGCAGTGGATCGGCCCGCTGCCCCAGGCCACCTCGTGACCTCTCGGCTGACCCGGCGCCAGCGGCGCCGGGTGTGGCGGGGCGTCCAGTACGCGGTCTTCGTCGCCGCGGTCATCGCGATCGGCGTCCTGGCCGACTGGGACCGCCTGCAGAACCAGTTCGCGCAGACGGACCTGGCCCTGCGGCTGTTCCCGAAGATCATCACCATCGCGCTGCGCAACACGGTGGTGTACACGCTGTCCGGGTTCGTCTTCGGCCTGGTCCTCGGCCTCGTCATCGCCATGATGAGACTGTCCTCGGTGACCCCCTACCGGTGGGTCGCCGGCGTGTACATCGAACTGTTCCGGGGCCTGCCCGCCCTGCTGATCTTCATCTTCGTGGGCGTGGCCGTGCCGCTGGCGTTCCCCGGGACCGAGATCCCCGGCGGTACGTACGGCAAGGTCGCGCTGGGTCTCGGCCTGGTCGCCGCCGCCTACATGGCGGAGACGATCCGGGCCGGCATCCAGGCGGTGCCCAAGGGGCAGATGGAGGCGGCCCGCTCGCTGGGCTTCTCGCACGCCCGCGCCATGGTCTCCGTGATCATTCCGCAGGCGTTCCGCATCGTCATCCCGCCGCTCACCAACGAGCTGGTCCTGCTGTTCAAGGACTCCTCCCTGGTGCTCTTCCTGGGCGTGACACTGGAGGAGCGGGAACTGACGAAGTTCGGCCGGGACCTGGCGAGCGAGACCGCCAACTCCACCCCGATCCTGGTCGCGGGCCTGTGCTACCTGCTGGTGACCGTGCCGCTGAGCCTCGTGGTGCGCCGCCTCGAGGCCCGCGCGGACAAGGCGGCGTGAGGACGAGATGAGACCCAAGAGGGAAGCGGTGCCCACGATGACCACGGACCGCCCGGAGATCGAGATCCGGGGCCTGCACAAGTCCTTCGGCGACAACCACGTCCTGCGCGGCATCGACCTGGACGTCGCACGCGGCGAGGTGGTGTGCGTCATCGGGCCGTCCGGCTCGGGCAAGTCGACGCTCCTGCGCTGCGTCAACCTGCTGGAGGAGCCTAGCGGGGGCCAGGTCTTCGTCGGCGGGACCGAGGTCACCGACCTCGACGTCGACATCGACGCCGTGCGCCGCCGCATCGGCATGGTCTTCCAGCAGTTCAACCTGTTCCCGCACGTGAGCGTCACCGAGAACCTCACCCTGCCGCAGCGCCGGGTGCTCGGCAGGGACAAGGCGCAGGCCGCCGCCATCGCCCGGGAGAACCTCGAACGGGTCGGCCTCGCGGACAAGGCGGACGCGTTTCCCGCGCAGCTGTCCGGCGGCCAGCAGCAGCGGGTGGCGATCGCCCGGGCCCTGTCGATGGGACCGGAGGTGATGCTCTTCGACGAGCCGACCTCGGCCCTCGACCCGGAACTCGTCGGCGAAGTGCTCTCCGTGATGCGGGTGCTGGCGGGCGAGGGCATGACGATGATGGTCGTCACCCACGAGATGAGCTTCGCCCGCGAGGTCGCGGACCGCGTCGTGTTCATGGACGGCGGGGTGATCGTCGAGCAGGGGCCGGCCTCGCAGGTGGTCACCCGTCCGCTGCAGGAGAGGACCCGCAACTTCCTCAACCGGATCCTGGACCCGGCAGCGGCACCGGCACCAGCCGCCCACGGCGGCCCCGAGCGCGGTCGGGCAGCGGACGAGGATCCCGGCGGATGAGGTCGGTGGCACCCGCCGGCGTTCATGCTGTTATCCAATTGCCACGCGCAGGTGTAGGCGTGGGGTCACCGGGGGAGAAGTGGCTCAGGCGTCCGTGAGAGGGCGCCGCGGCGGCCCGGACCCGGACCGCGCGCTGAATTGAGCAGAGGGATGAGTATGGCCAGCGGCACCGTGAAGTGGTTCAACTCCGAAAAGGGCTTCGGATTCATCGCCCAGGACGGGGGCGGACCGGATGTTTTCGCCCACTACTCCAACATCTCCGGCAACGGGTACCGCGAGCTGACCGAGGGCGAGACGGTGTCGTTCGACGTCACGCAGGGCCAGAAGGGTCCGCAGGCGGAGAACATCGTCCGCGGCTGACCTCCCGCCCGGCCTTCCCGGCGGCGTCCGCACCCGGTGCGGGCGCCGTCGGCGTGCTTCGGCGCCGCCGACGCGCGCGCCGCGGGATCCCCGCGCGCCGGCACGCGGCGAAGCCGGGCGATACGGACTATGGCAGCGATGGCCTTCGGATGGCACTCTCGTGTCCTCGAAGGCGCACCCGGGGGGGTACACACGTGAGGGAGCCTGGCACGGGCATGGGCCTGCGCGGCCGCAGCGGCATCCTGTCGCTGGTCGACGCCTGCCTGAAGGAGGCCCCGTCCGCCGAGCGGCCCCTCACCATGCTGCTCGGCCCGCCCGGCAGCGGTGCCAGCGAGGCGCACAGCGCCCTCATGGAGCACTTCGGGCCCCAATACCCCTTCGCCTTCGTCAACTTCGGCGGATCCCAGTCACTGCTGCCGCGCTACGCCCTCGGGCTGCTCGCCCGCCAGCTCGAACGCAAACTGCCCCGCTACGGCCGCTCCCACTTCCCGCTGCTCAGCCTCGGCCTGCTCGCGTCCGACCAGGAACTGAGGATGCGCAGCCTCGCCGAAGGCCGACGCGCCGTGCAGCGGCAGCTCGACCGGTTCCAGGAGGAGAACGAAGCCCGGCACGGCGACTACCTGGCCGCCTTCTTCGAAGTGGGCATGGGCGCGGTCGGCATGCCCGAAGGCGCCTCCACGGCCGCCCTGGCCCTGTTCCAGGACGCCCTGCGCCGCAGCCGCCGCAGCATGCCGAACCTGCTCGGCGGCAGGGGCGGCAGCCGGCTCACCTCGGGCGCCCAGTGGTACGGACGGCACCCCATGACCCGCAGCGGGGACCCGATGGAGGCCCTCGTCGAGCTCAACCTGTGGCGCCACGAGGGGGACGAGAACGAGCAGGAGCGCCTCGACCTCGTCCTGTTCTCCGCGTTCCTGGAAGACCTCAGACGCAACACCGCCCGCAACTTCATGCCCCGCTCGTACCTGCTGCTCCTGGACAACGCCCACACCGCGTACGGCCGCCGCTTCCTCGACCTCCTGGTGCGCGCCCGCCACGACGAGACGGTCGTGGCCGGCCACGCCAGCGATCCGCTGACCGTCGTCGCCAGCTCCAACCGCTGGCTGCCCCGCTGGGGCCCGGCCACCGGGGACTCCTGGCCCTGGCAGCTGCGCGGCCCCGACCGGGCCTCCCTGGCCGACTGGAACACCCACCGGCCGACCCGGGACAGCGAGGACACCTGGTGGTATCCGTTACGCCTGCGCGACCTCAACCTGGACGAGGTGCGCATCCGCATAGAGCTCCAGCTCGGCGGGCACAGCGACCTCGCCCCGCTGACCCGCCTCACGCCCTTCGTGCACCGGCTCACCGGGGGACTGCCGCGCGCCGTGCACCAAGTGCTCGACGTCCTGCGCCAGTCCGGGCCGCCCCCGGACTCCGGCCCCCAGCAGGACCGCTGGCTGCGCGCCCTCCCGGACCGGCCGCTGCGCAGCGGGGAACACACCGCCACCCTCGCCGACACCGCCCTCGGCCACCTCCTGCGGGACTTCGACGACACGGAGCGCGCGACGCTGGCCGAATGCGCCGCCGCCCGCGACTTCTCCGTCGGCACGCGGCTGCTCAGCCCGGGAGACGCCCTGTTCGGCGAGATCCGGTCGCGCTGGCTGCTGTCCGGACCGCTCACCGTCGTCCCCGTGCTCCATCCGTGGCTGCGCCGGCTGCTGCTGTGGCGGCTGGCCGGGCGGCCCGACGCGTGGGACGCCGCGCACGAGCTCCTGGCGGAGTTCTACCGCGGTGAGGGCAAGCCGGTGCAGGAGATGTACCACCAGCTCGCCGCCGGGCGGGCCGACGAGGTCACCGCCCATCTGACACGGCGCTTCACCCAGGTGCCGGCCGCCCAGTGGATCGCCGAGTTCAACGCGATCACCGCCGCGCCCAACCGCCTCCCGACGGACAGCGGCCCGGTGGAACTCCTCGCCGGACTCGGCCCGCGCCGCCCCGAACGGGTGAGGGACGTCGAGTCCGTGATCCACACGCTCGTGACCACCCGCTGGGTGTGGAGCGATCCGCTCGCGGACCCCGCCATGCGGCTCAACGACATGATCGCCGACGGCTACACCCAGCTGTCACAACTGCGGAGGAACGACATCGTGGCCCTGTTCAACGAGGCGGAGCGGCACCGTCACTGGCGCGATCCCCAGACCGCCGGCGGGGAGGGCTGAGCCCGTGGCCAGACTCGAATGGCCGCTGCACGTCGTGCGCCGGGTGGCCCTGGCCACCGCCCTCGCCGTCGCGCTGGCGGCGGGCGTCTGGCTGGGTGTCGGCTGGCTCCAGGAACGACAGGCCAGGTGCGCCGACGGAGTGGTCGAACGGGGCCCGGACGACGAGTGCGTCGGGGTGACCGACGGCGCCTACGCCTTCGCCCCGCACCTGGACGCGGTCCGCAAGAAGATCCTCGAGGAGAACGCCCGGGTCCTGGCCAACGCGGACAAGGAGCCCTACGTCAGCGTCGCGTACCTGACCTCCTTCACCGTGACCGCCGAGGACAGCAATTCGGCGGAGGGCGTCCGGCACGAACTCCAGGGCGCCTACCTCGCCCAGTACCGGCACAATCGCGGTGACCTGTCCGCCACGCCCAAGATCCGGCTGCTGATCGCCAACGCGGGCAGCAGATCGGCGCACTGGCAGCACACCGTCGACGAGCTGATCGCCCGCAAGGACTCCCCGGACCGGCTGGTCGCCGTGGCCGGACTGGGCCCCAGTACGGACGAGAACCTCGCGGCCATACGGCGCCTCTCCGAGCACGGCATCGCCATGGTCGGCGCCACCATGACCGCCACGAACATCCAGGGCATCAACGGCTTCGTGCGGGTCGCCCCCACCAACGAGGACGAGGCGTACGCGGCCGCCGGCTTCCTCAAGCGCCGGGGCGTGGCCGCCGCCGTCGTCATCCAGGACGTGGCCAAGGGGAACCTGTACGCCTCCACCCTCGGCACCGCCTTCACCCAGGCGTTCCACGACGGCGACAAGCACAAGCTGGTCGCCGAGCGCATGACCTACGACTCCTCCGTGAGCAGCGCCTGGCAGAACGAGCTGCGCTACATGCCCGGGCAGCTGTGTCTGCAACGCCCCGAGCTCGTCTACTTCGCGGGGCGCGGCCGCCACCTGACCCACTTCCTGGACGCCCTGTCCAACCGCAGCTGCACCGACCAGAAGTTCACCGTCTTCGCCGGCGACGACACGACCAACCTGACCGCCGAACAGCTGGCCCATGCCGCCGAGACGGGTGTCGAGGTCCTCTACACCGGCCTCTCCCACCCCGACATGCACCGCACGTCGCCCCAGGCGGTGTCCGCCCCCTCGGCGAAGAACTTCCAGCCGGGCGGGCTCCTCGACCAGTGGTTCCCCCACGACCCCCGCCACGACGGAGGGGCCCTGATGGGCCACGACGCGGTCCTCACGGCGGCCCACGGCATCCAGATGGCCGCCCGCTGGCAGGGCGCGGTGGTCGGCGACGCGGTGGCCCGGATGTTCCACCAGATGGACGGCAGTCAGCAGGTGGCCGGAGCCAGCGGCTTCATCTCGTTCCAGAACAACGGCAACCCCCGCAACAAGGCGGTCCCGATCCTGCGCCTCAACGCCAAGGGCCAGGCCGAGTTCGTGGAGGTGTCCGCGGCGGAGGGCAAGCCTCCGGAGCAGCAGTGACGGGCGGGTGAGCCGCGTCTCACCCGGGCGGTGGCGCTTGTCTATGCAACGAGTTGCATAGAAAGATCGGGGGCATGGCACTCGAGCACGCGATCCTCGTCTCCCTGCTGGAGCAGCCGGGCTCCGGCTACGAACTGGCGCGACGGTTCGAGCGGTCCATCGGCTACTTCTGGACCGCCACCCACCAGCAGATCTACCGGGTGCTGGGGCGCATGCAGGGGGACGGCTGGATCGACGTCCGCGACGTGCCGCAGGAGGCGAGGCCGGACAAGAAGGAGTACTCGGTCGCCGCCGCCGGCCGGGCCGCCCTGTCCGCCTGGCTCCACGAGCCGATCCAGCCCGAGAGCGTCCGGCACGAGCTCGCCGTGAAGATCCGCGGCGCCGCTTTTGACGACCCGGCGGCGCTGATCCCCGAGGTCGAACGCCACCACGGCGCGCACACCGACCGGCTCACGCGCTACCTCGCGGGCGAGCTGCGCGACTTCACCGGCCTGGACGCACCCGCGCCGGCGGACGTCGGGCAGGAGCTCCAGCACGTCGTGCTCCGCGGCGGCATCGCCTACGAGCGGATGACGATCGCCTGGCTCGAGGACGTCCTGGCCACGCTCCGCCGGCTCGCCGACCGCTGAACCCCACGGCCGGGCCCGGGCGGCGCGCCCCGCCGGCCGCGCCCCATCCGGCCGCGCCCCACCGACCTCCCACGCACTCCACGACCTCCCACCGCCGACGCCCCACCCGCCCGACCCCTCGCCCGACCCCTCGACCGAAAGACGGACCTCCCATGACCGACCCGCTGCTCTTCAACCCGCGCACCTACGACCCGGCGCACTTCGACCCGGAGACCCGCAGGCTGCTGCGCGCCACCGTCGACTGGTTCGAGGACCGCGGCAAGCGCAGGCTGATCGAGGACTACCGCTCCCGTGCCTGGCTGGCGGACTTCCTCGCGTTCTCCGCGAAGGAGGGGCTCTTCGCCACCTTCCTGACCCCCGCTCCCGCCGCCGGCGGCCAGGAGCCGGACAAGCGCTGGGACACGGCACGGATCGCAGCCCTCAACGAGATCTTCGGCTTCTACGGCCTGGACTACTGGTACGCCTGGCAGGTCACCATCCTCGGCCTCGGCCCGGTCTGGCAGAGCGACAACGCCGCCGCCCGCGACCGCGCGGCGCAGCTCCTCGGCGAGGGCGAGGTCTTCGCCTTCGGCCTGTCCGAGAAGACCCACGGCGCCGACATCTACTCCACCGACATGCTGCTGGAGCCCGACGGCGACGGCGGCTTCCGGGCCACCGGCTCCAAGTACTACATCGGCAACGGCAACGCCGCCGGACTCGTCTCCGTCTTCGGCCGCCGGACCGACGTCGAGGGTCCCGACGGCTACGTCTTCTTCGCCGCCGACAGCCGCCACCCGGCGTACCACCTGGTGAAGAACGTCGTCGACTCCTCCAAGTACGTCAGCGAGTTCCGCCTCGAGGACTACCCGGTCCGCGCCGAGGACGTGCTGCACACCGGCCGCGCCGCCTTCGACGCCGCCCTCAACACCGTCAACGTCGGCAAGTTCAACCTCTGCACCGCCTCGATCGGCATCTGCGAGCACGCGATGTACGAGGCCGTCACGCACGCGCAGGGCCGCATCCTCTACGGGCGTCCCGTCACCGCCTTCCCGCACGTGCGCCGCGAGCTGACCGACGCCTACGTCCGCCTCGTCGGGATGAAGCTGTTCAGCGACCGCGCCGTCGACTACTTCCGCTCCGCCGGCCCCGACGACCGCCGCTACCTGCTGTTCAACCCGATGACCAAGATGAAGGTGACCACCGAGGGCGAGAAGGTCATCGACCTGATGTGGGACGTCATCGCGGCCAAGGGATTCGAGAAGGACACCTACTTCGCCCAGGCGGCCGTCGAGATCCGCGGTCTGCCCAAGCTGGAGGGCACGGTCCACGTCAACCTCGCGCTGATCCTGAAGTTCATGCGCAACCACCTGCTGGAGCCGGTCGACTACGCGCCCGTCCCCACCCGCCTCGACGCGGCCGACGACGCGTTCCTCTTCCGCCAGGGGCCGGCCCGCGGTCTGGGCTCCGTACGCTTCCACGACTGGCGGACCGCCTACGATGCGTACGCGGCCGTGCCGAACGTCGCCCGCTTCCGCGAGCAGGCCGACGCCCTGTGCGCGTTCGTCACGACCGCCGCCCCCGACGAGGAGCAGAGCCGCGACCTCGACCTCCTCCTCGCGGTGGGCCAGCTGTTCGCCCTGGTCGTGCACGGCCAGCTGATCCTGGAGCAGGCCGGCCTGTCCGGTCTGGACGAGGACGTCCTCGACGAGCTGTTCGGCGTCCTCGTGCGGGACTTCTCCGCGCACGCGGTCGAGCTGTACGGCAAGGACTCCGCCACCGCGGACCAGCAGGACTGGGCCCTGGGCGCGGTCCGGCGCCCGGTCGTCGACGCGGACCGCTCGGCCCGGGTCTGGGCGCGCGTGGAGGCCCTGGCCGGGGCGTACGAGATGGCGCCGTAGCGGACGCAGGGACGGCTCCCGCGAGACGGGAGCCGTCCCTCGACCGCCGGCCCGCCGCCCGGCCGGAACGGCGGGGCCGCTCCCGCGGGTCCGGGAGGCGCCCCGCGGCCGGGCGTGGTCTCCTACCGGGAGGAAGGCCGCGCCGCGTGCGCGCCGGCACGGACGCGGGCGGGACCATGGGCACACCTCAGGCGGAGCCGGGCGAGGCGCACGACCGGCCCACGGCGGCGGCGCAGCCCGGCCGGCACGCCGACTGGCTGGAACTCTTCTTCGACCTCGTGTTCGTCGCCCTCGCCGCCCAGCTGTCGCACGGGCTGCACGGCGACCCGGGGCCGGCCGACTTCGCCGTGTTCCTGGCCCTGTACTTCCCGCCCTGGTGGCTGTGGGTCAACCTGATGGTGTCGTCGAACCTCTTCGCCGACAACAGTGCCCGCCGCCGGCTGCTCATGCTGTTCGCGATGCTGTGCATCGCCGTCATGGCCGCGGCCGTCCCCGAGGCCGACACCGACCGGGGGTCCGTCTACGCCCTCGGCTACGCCGGGACCCGGCTCGTGCTCCTCGGACTGTGGTGGCCCGCCACCCGCTTCCCCGAGCCCGACCGCGTCCCCCGCTGGCGCCCCCTCGGTTACTGCCTGGCCTCCGGTCTGCTGTGGGCCGGCTCCGCCTTCGTGCCCGCACCGGGGCAGTACGCCGTCTGGGCCGTCCTGATCGCCGCCGAGATGGTCCTGCTGCTCACGGCGAGGGGCAGGGGAGTACCCGGCAGCCTGGACACCGGGCACCTCGTCGAACGGGTCGGGCTCTTCGTCATCATCGTGCTCGGCGAATCGGTGATTGCCCTCGTGGCGTCCGCCGACCACGTCTGGACCCTGCGGGCGGGGCTCGTCGGCGTCCTCGGCTTCGTCCTGCTCGCCGCGCTCTGGTGGTCGTACTTCGACTTCGGCTCGACCTCGGCGGAGGTGATGCTCGGCGCCGCGAAGGGCCGTGACGCGTACCTGCTCGCCCGCGACGTCGACGGCTTCCTGCACTTCTTCGTCACCGCCGGCGTGCTGTGCATGGCCGGGGGCCTGGCCACCGCCGTCGAGGAGGCGGACCACGCCCATCTGGCGACCGGCGCTGCCTGGGCCCTGGGCGGCGGCCTGGCCCTCTACCATGCCGCGCACGCCGCCATCGCGCTCCGCTTCCGCCGCCCCCTGGCGTCCGTCACCGCCTGGGCCGCGCCGGGCATCGGCATCCCGGTGCTCGTGGCGGGGTTCGCTGCAGGCCTCGCGCCGTGGCTGGTGGTCCTCCTCCTCGCCGCCGAGGCGATCGCCCACCTCCTGTACGCCCGCGCGGTGCGCCGCCGCCGCCTCGCGACCGGTCAACCTTTCCGGTCACCGCGCTAGGCCCGTCCAAGAGGCAGTCTTGAACTCTCGCCACCCGCTGGAACAACACAACTCGTCCGGCACCAGTCGCTCAACGATCCCCGCGCCGGGCCGTCGACCACAAGGAGAAGGCCCGTACTCAGCGGCCCATTCGGCGCTGCTCGGCGAACCGACGCAGCACCCGTACCAGACGCCACACTCCGGCCACCGCTCCGAGCAGTGCGCCGCCCACCAGCACGCTCTTCTCTGCTGAACCAGAGAGGCCAAGGGCCAGGGCGAAGCTCCAGGCGACGGCGAAGATCACCGCAGCCAGCACGGTGGCACTCATGAGGGCGAAAACGATCTCCACCGTCATTGCGTCCTTTTCCCACCGCGACTCACGCCCCATGTCCATGCTGCAAGTCTCACATCGCGGTCAAGCCACCGAGCCTGCGCCCGGCCGCTGACTCTCACGGGCGGTCGATCACCGATGGGGATGGGGGCGCAACGGCGCCCCGGGCCCTCGCACCCTGCCGCACCTCGCTCTCGGCCGGTTGGACAGACCCTCTGCACCACCCTTCAGGTCATCTTCGTCCAGCGCTGGGACGCCTCCCCGCCGCAGGTCTTCGTCACCAGGCCGCTGCTCATGCCCAGGTCGAGGCAACCGCCGCCGTACTCGCTCCGGAGGCTTCCGCCGGACCCCGTGCGCCACAAGCGGCCGATGTCCTGGGCGCAGTCGCCCACGAAGACGGCCTGGCCGAGCCCGTTGGAGTACAGGCATCCGCCGGACTGCTTGTTGACGAGCTTGAAGCTGCCGTCGGACCTGCTCTGCACCGTCCACCGGGCGGTCGCGTCCCCGCAGTCTCCGTGGTCCGAGGACCCGTAGACCTGGGTGATGCACCTGCCGTTGTTGCCGTTGCGGTAGCGGTAGGTGCCCGAATCCGGGGGCGCCGGGGCCGAGGGGGCCGTGGAGGTCCCGCCGCCGGGCGGGCGGGAAGGGGCGGCGCCGCCCCCGCTCGCGGCGCCTCCGGAGCCGCCCGGGCCGGGCTGGGTCCCGCTGCTGCCGCTGCCGGTGCCGGTGCCGGTGCCGCTGCCGGCCCCTGTTCCGGCGCCGCCGGCGGCGTTGACCGGGGCGCCGGCTGCCCCGCCCTGTGCAGGGGCCTGGCCGTCCGCTCCGGCCGTCTCCTGGCCGGGCGACTGCGCGGGAGCCGGAGCGGAGGCGCTGCCGCCGGCCGACGGCGCCACCGGATCGGCCGGCGCCGAGACAGGTGTGTTCGGCGTTCCCTGCGCCCCCGTCCGCGGGGAGGAGCCGTACGGCAGGTACTGGATGGCGAGCGTCGTACCGCCGGCGACCACGACCACGGGGACGACGGCGAGGAGGACGCGGGTGCGGCGGCGGCGCTCGGGCCGCTCCGGCCGCCCGGGACGGGACGCGGTGCCGGCAACGGGCTGCGGGGCCGGGTCCTTCCCAGGCGACGGCTCCGGTCCCGTCCCCGCCGCGGGTCCGGGTCCGGCTTCGGGTCCGGCTTCGGGTCCGGCCGCGGGTCCGGGTCCGGCTTCGGGTCCGGGTTCGGATGGCGTTTGCGGGTCTGGGCCGGCGAGGGGGAGCGTCGGTACGTCGACGTCCTGCACGTGCGTGGCGAAGGCGGCCCGTTCGGCCAGGCGCTCGGTGATCGCCGTTGGCCACAGCGGGGGACCGGCCGGGCCGTGCCGGATGGCGTGTTCGAGGAGTTCGGCAGCGGTGGGGCGGCCCTCGGGGTCCTTGTCGAGGCAGGACGCGACGAGCTCGGCGAGGTCCGGTTCCAGCTCCCGCAACGGCTCCAGGTCGGGCGCTTCGTGGACGATGCGGTAGAGCACGCCGTGCCCCGACTCCTCCCCGAAGGGCGGCTGGCCGCATGCCGCGTAGGCGAGCACGGAGCCCAGCGCGAACACATCGGTGGCGCCGCTCAACCCCCGTCTGCCCGTGGCCTGTTCGGGAGCCATGTAGGCGGGCGTGCCCACGACCATGCCGGTCCTGGTCAGCTGGCTCTGCTCGGCGGCCCGGGCGACGCCGAAGTCGATGAGGGTCAGGCCGTCGAGGGTCAGCATGACGTTGGACGGCTTGAGGTCGCGGTGCACCATGTCCAGCGCGTGCACCGCCGCCAGACCCGTCGCCGCCTCCCGCAGCAGCAGCCACAGGGCGTCCGCGGGCAGCGGGCCGCCGTGCAGCCCGATGGCCTCCCTCAGGGTGAGCCCGGGGATGTACGCGGTGGCGAACCACGGGGGCCTCGCCGTGCGGTCGCTCGCGAGCAGCGGCGCGGTGGCCTCGGCGGGCAGCCGGGCGAGGTTGTCCAACTCGTGCCCGAAACGCCGCAGGAAGTCCTCGTCCTCGCCGACGACGGAGGCCAACAGTTGCTTGACGGCGACGTACCGGCCCTCGTGGACCCCGAGGTACACCCGTCCCATGCCACCGGCCCCGAGCCGTCCCGCCAGCGCGATCGGGCCGATCCGGCGCGGGTCCGGCGCCTCCAGCGGTTCGGCTCCGCTCCCCGTCAGCTCCAGCACGTCAGACCCGCCCCCGATAGGAATTGGAATTGTTTCCAGAAATCTACCTGATGTGTCGGGAGGGCAACACGCCGCGGCCGCAGCCGACTTACCGGTGCTGAATCGCCGTCACCAGCCCCGCGACGAGGTGCGCCCGCTCGGGCATCGCGTCGATCACCAGGTACTCGTGGTCGGCGTGGGCGCCGCCCCCGACCGCCCCGAGGCCGTCGAGCGTGGGCACGCCCAGGGCGGCCGTGAAGTTGCCGTCGCTCCCGCCGCCGACCGCCTTTCCTTCGAGGCCGGGCAACAGCCGCTGTGCGACGCCGAAGAGCTCGGCGGCCGCCGACTCGGGCATCGGGGGCCGGCCGACGGATCCCTCGACCGCGATCCGCGCCCCCTCGAGGTGCGGAGCCAGTGCCGCGAAGGCGGACTCGATGCGCTCCTTCTCGTCGGCCGACTCGACCCGGACGTCGACGACGACGGTCGCCCCGGCGGGAACGACGTTGTCGAGGGTGCCCGCGGACGCGACGGTCGGGGTGACGGTCGTGCCGATCTCGGGCCGGCCGAGCGCCGCGATGTCCAGTACCTGGTGTGCCGCCTCGATCAGGGCGTTGACCCCCGCCGCGGGCTCGAGGCCGGCGTGCGAGGCCCGGCCCGTGACGGAGACCCGGAACGTGCCGCAGCCCTTGCGACCGGTCTTCAGGGCTCCGCCGTCGGCGGCGCCCTCGAACACGAGGACCGCGCCGCAGGCAAGGGCCCGTTCCTCGATGAGGGACCGAGAGGAGTGCGAGCCGACCTCCTCGTCGGCGGTGATCAGGATCTCGACCCCCGAGCGGTCCTCGAGGGTCGCCAGGCCGTGGACGGCCTGCACCAGACCGCCGAGCATGTCGAAGACGCCGGGTCCGGTCACGTGCCCGTCCCGCACGGTGAACGGGCGCCGCTCCAGGGTGCCCAGCGGGAACACCGTGTCGTGGTGACCGAGGATCAGGACCTTCGGATCGCCGCCGCCCGACCAGTGGACGTGCGGCCCCGCCTCGCTGTCGACGAGGAGGGCCTGCCCGCCGAGGCGGCTCTCGATGACCGTGGCGACCACCTTCGCCGATGCCGTCAGTGCGTCGACGTCGCGCGAGGGGGACTCGGTCTCGACGAGCGCCCTGAGGTCCTCGATCATCGCGTCCACGTTCACCTGTGCGGTCCTGTGCATCGTCATGCCGCACAGGGTAGTAGCCGCCCTTCGAAGTAAAGAATGCTTGACATGATGTCGTGACTGCTTGACACTGCGAATGTCGGGTTTTCTTGACATGGGGAAGGGGAGCGCAAGTGGCGGTCGAGGAGAAGCGTGCCTGGAGCATGCTCGTGGTCGCGGTGGGGTCGTACGCGGCCTACCTGTGGGTGGTGTTGGGGCGGCCCGCGGCGGTGCCGCTGGCCCGGGCGCCCTACGTGGAGGCCCTGTTGTGGACGGTCGGCCTCTCGATCGCCGTGTCGATCGCCGCGCACATCGTCATCGCGGCGTTCTCACCGCGCGAGGCGAACGTCAAGGACCAGCGCGACCGCGAGATCCACCGGTTCGGCGAGTACGTGGGGCAGTCGCTGGTCGTGATCGGCGCGGTGGCCGGCCTGGTCCTCGCGATGGCCGAGGCCGCTCCGTTCTGGATCGCCAACGCCATCTACCTGGCCTTCGTCCTGTCGTCGGTGCTCGGCTCGGCGGTCAAGGTCATCTCCTACCGGTTCGGGTTCCACCCGTGGTGAAGGCGACGCGGGTCACCAACACCATCCGGGCGCAGCGCTTCGCCCACGGCGAGATGACGCAGGCCGAGCTCGCCCGCCGCATCGGCGTGAGCCGGCAGACCGTCATCGCCATCGAACAGGGCCGGTATTCGCCGTCGCTGGAGATGGCCTTCCAGATCGCCCGGGTGTTCGGCGTCCCGCTCGACAGCGTCTTCCAGTACTCCGCCCATCCGGGCAGCACGGACAGCAGCCACACAGAGGGAGCCGGCACATGAGAGCCATGGTCCAGGACGTCTACGGGACGCCCGACGTCCTACGCCTCGACGAGATGGCCCGGCCCGTGCCCGGCCCGGGCGAGGTGCTCCTGCGGGTGAGGGCGGCCGGTGTCGACATGGGGGTCTGGCACCTCGTGGCGGGCATGCCCCTGGCCATCCGGGCGGCGGGCTTCGGCCTGCGGGCGCCCAAGCAGCGCGTCCCGGGCATGGACGTCGCGGGCCGCGTGGAGGCAGTCGGCCCGGACGTCACCCGGCTGCGGCCGGGCGACGAGGTGTACGGCACCTGCACCGGCTCCTTCGCGGAGTACGCTTGCGCCAAGGAGGACGAGCTGGCCCCCCGCCCGTCACGGCTCACGCCCGAACAGGCGGCCGTGGTCACGATCTCCGGGTCCACCGCCCTGCAGGCCGTGCGCGCGGGCCGGCTGCGCCCCGGCGGGCGGGTGCTGGTGATCGGGGCCTCGGGCGGGGTGGGGACCTACGCCGTCCAGCTCGCCAAGGCGCTGGGGGCCGCCCACGTCACCGGGGTGTGCAGCGCCGGCAAGGCGGACCTGGTCCGTTCCCTCGGCGCCGACGAGGTCCTCGACTACGCCCGCGAGGACCCCACCGACGGCGCGCGGCGCTACGACCTGGTCCTCGACATCGCCGGCAACCACCCCCTGCGCCGGCTGCGCCGGGTGCTCGCCCCGGGCGGGACGCTGGTCATGGTCGGCGGCGAGACCGACGGCCGCTGGCTCGGCGGCTACCAGCGCGCGCTGGGGGCCCTGGTGCTGTCGCCCTTCATCCGCCACCGGGTGCGGGTCCTCGCCTCCAACCCCAAGCCCGAGGACCTGCGCGCGCTCGGGGAACTCATCGAGTCCGGCTCCCTCACCCCGGCCGTCGACCGTACCTACCCGCTGGCCGAAGTCCCCGACGCGGTACGCCGCCTGAAGTCCGGCCGGGTACGGGGAAAGATCGCGATCAGCGTGTGAGGGGCCGTGCGGGTGCACCGGACGCACCCGCGCAGCGGAGGCGGTCGGCGGTGACGGGGGCGCCGTCGACCATGTTGCGGTCGTAGGTGACCGTCCTGACCACGACGGGCCGGGTACCGACGGCGACGTGGAAGACCTTGCCCTGCGCCGGGTCGGGCCGCAGCCGGGCCCCGGGCAGGGCGGCCGCCAGCGTCGCCGCGTCCTCCTCCCGTCCGGCCGGATACGTGATGACCGGCGGACCGTCGGGGCGTACCGCCGGGGCGGACTGCGTGCCGGTGGCGGCGAAGCCGGTCGCGCGCAGGGCCGCGGCCACGGCCGCGTCGTCCACGCGCACCGCGATGGCGGCCGGGTTGCTCGCGACCGGGGTCTGCGCCGCGGGCTGGATGCGGGTGTCGCCGGTGATGGGGCGGTCCGCGCCGAGGGCCTCCCACAGCGCCGCGGACCGGGCCTCGTCCCACACCAGGGTGGAACCCACCCCCGGGACCCGATGGTCGAAGAGCCGGATCGGGACGGTCGCGAACTCGGTGCGGTCCGGCCGCAGCCGGCCGAGCGCCCAGCCGATCCGGACCAGGTCGAACAGGCCGGTGCGCTCGTCGGCCCGTACGGACTTCAGCAGCGCCCGGGCGGTGCGCGCCGTGCTGACGGGACCGTCCAGGGCGCCCTCGGCACTGAGCCGGGCCAGGAGGTCGTTGACCATGCGCTGCTGGCGGCGGACGCGGCCGAGGTCCCCGGGCCGCTGGTTGACGTGCCGGGCCCGGACGTAGCGCAGCGTGCCGTTGCCGTCGGTGCGGTGGACGCCCGCGGCGATGTCGAGTCCCGAGTTCTCGTCCTTGAGCGGCCGGTCCGTGCACACGGTGGCGCCGCCGAGGTTGTCGACGGCCTGTTCGAAGCCGGTGAAGCCGGTCTCCAGGTAGTGGTCGATGTGCAGACCCGTCACCTGTTCCACGGTGCGCACCGTCAAGGGGCCGCCGCCGACCGCGTACGCGCCGTTGATCTTGCCCCACCGGGCGGGGGCGGTGTCGCCCGCGGCGCGTGCGTACGGCACGTACGAGTCGCGCGGGATGGACACGATGCTCGCGCGGCGCTCGTCCTGCGACAGGTGCACCAGCATCATCACGTCGGTGCAGTTGCAGCCCTTGCCGCCGACGTGCAGACGCCGCTTCTCGGCGGCGGAGAGGCCGGCGCGGCTGTCGATGCCCACGACGAGGATGTTCGTGCCCCGGCCGGGCCCCTCCCGGTCGGCCGAAACGGCCTGCGGGCCCAGGAGGGCGCCGGTGCCGAGGGTCGCGAGCAGGGTGACGGCAACAGTGAGACAACGCACCACATATCTCCAAAATCATCCGATTCTGTAGTGAAACGGACAGTAATGGGTCGGTGTGCACACGCCAGGGCTACGCGCCGGGAGCCGCCGCCTCATGGCCTAGCGGAGGCCTCATGGCCTGGCGGAGCCTCACGGCCTGGCGGAAGGCGGATGGCCGCCGGTCGCACCGGCGGCCGTCCGGCCCCGCCCGCCGGACCGGCTACTGCCCGGCGCGGCCGCTCGCGAGCGGCCACTCGCGGTTGAGGGTGCCCAGCGGGATGCGGTGCTGGATGACCGGTGTGCCGAACAGGGACAGTTCGAAGTGGAGTTGTCCGCTCAGGTCGAATCCGCCGTACAGCGCCCAGGATCCGCTCACCGCGCTCTTCCCGTCGGTGGACGCGGTGGCTTTGGCGTCGGCCTCGCCGCGCAGGTAGGGGGCGAAGTCGGCGCTGACGCCCACGGCCCCGTACAGGCCGACGGAAGCCTCGGCGCCCAGGGCGCCCTTGACGCGGCCGGCGGCGGTGACCGCGGCCTTCACCGGGGAGCTCTGCACGGCCGAGGTGCTGACCGGGGTCCAGCCCTGCCCCGACGCGTAGCTGCCGCCGACGCGGAAGTCGCCCTTGACCTCCTGCTGGACCTCGAGGGTGACGCGGCCGTCCGCCTCCACCTGGACGTAGCAGGTCAGGTCGAGGTTGACGACGACCGGTACCGGTCCCACCTGGATGACGGGGGCGCTGTGCAGCCTGGCGAACGGGATCCGCTTGGGCGCGCCGCCGGTGCTCGCGGCGGCGCGGCCCTTGAGGGCCCACCGGGAGGACCATTCGCCGCTCATGCCGAGGAAGGCGGACTTCGGGCCGAAAGCGCCGCCCGAGCTGCCGTCGTAGGAGAACTCCACCTGCGGGGAGAGCTGGACGAAGCCCGACACCGAGGCGCCCGCAGAGGCGGGGGCGTCCTTGGCGGTGTCCACGGAGGCGTCCACGTCGAGCCGCAGGCTGCCGAGGGGCAGCGATGCGCCCTGGGGTCCGAAGCGCACGCCCTGGCCCTTCGCCCAGGAGAAGGTGACGCCCTTCATGAGCGGCTCGACGGTGACCGAGGCGGGGTCGACCGGGACCTTGCCGTCGGCCTTGTCGTCGTCGAGCACGGAGGCCAGTGTCGTGGCGGCGGTCTTCACCTCGGTGCCGCGGTCGGTCTTCCCGACGACCTCGGTGACCTTCGCGAGCAGGCCGTCGGGGGCGCCGGGTGCCGGCGCGCTGGCGATGACGTCGCCCACCGCCACCGGCTTGTCGGCCGCGGGGGAGGGGCTCGGCGCACCGGTCCGCTTCGGTGCGCCGTCGGATATGACGGCCCGTCCGCTCGCCTTGTCGTACGAGGCCACCTGCAGCGAGGACTTCTCGGGCCGTCCCTTGCCGCTGCTGCCGGCGCGGGCCACGGCCGTCGGCGCGGGCGATCCCTGCGGCGCGGCGGCCACGTCGAGCTGCTGAGTGCCGTCGGCCGCCGACGCGGTGGCTGCGGTGCCGGCCGGTGGGGCCGCGCCGGTGTGTGCGGGTGTGGAGCAGGCGGTTGCGGTGAGTGCCAGGGTGGTCAGGCCCGGGAGCAGGAGGCGTCTGGCGAGCGTGCGCACGTGGGTGTGACTTTCGTGTGGGGGAGGGAGAGCAGTCGTTACCCGCAAGTAACGTGAAAGTCGATCATGCCACGGACGGACGGCGGCGGTCACCTCGGGATCCGGCCAACTCCCCTGCTCTGCACAATGGTTGAGGCTTCACCCAGCTGGCTTCCGGCGGAGGCGCCGTCAGCGCTCGAGGATCAGATCGAGGACCTCTCCCAGCCGGACCTTGACCGCCTCGCGGTGGTGCAGGGCCTGCGGCGCCGCTCCGCGGCCCGGCCGCACGCCGCGGTCGGCGAAGACGTGGAGCATGCGCAGCGTGCGCAGACAGTTGCCGAAGTCCGCGGGAACCGGGGCCGTGAGGCGGTCGGTGCAGAAGCGGGCGGCGACCGGGTCCAGCCACGCGGTGGCGTCGCGCTCGCTCAGGTCGCACCGGGTGAGGACGCGCGCGACCGCGTGCGCCAGCCGGTCGTCCTCCAACTGGTCCCAGACGTGGGCGGTGCGCGCCGTCAGCCGCGCGGCGGCCAGCTCCAGCATCCGCACCGGAGCCACCTCGGGGTGGCAGCCGAAGCTGCCGAGCAGGTCCGCGCCGTGCGCGACGGCGTGGAGCCAGCCGAGCTCCGCGTCGTGGCCCCGCAGGTCCTCCTCGTGCGGGTACCACCGCTCGAAGGCGGTCACCCACTCGGCCCTGAAGTCCCCCTTGCCCACGAGCATGTCGAGCACGAGCGGGGCGAACGTGCGGGCCTGGACCTCCCGGTCGAGGAAGCGGGCGGCCATCTCGTCCCCCAGCTCCAGCCGCCGGGGCCCGTCGATCACCCCGTCGGCTATCCAGGTCGAGAGCACGGAGTACGCCGCTCCGTCCCGCACCAGCGGATCGGGATCCGCCAGGGCGCGGGAGAGCCCTCGTACCAGGTCCTCCATGGGGCGGTCGTGGGGTACGGCGCAGCCGGCCGCTCGGATGCTGTTCCAGTCGATCACGGGCGCAGGATAGACGCGCACCGCCCTGCCGCGCCCCGCAATAAACGCCGGCCCCCTGGCAATGCCGCCCCGGCTCCGGCCTACATCACGTCGCCCGCCGCGAGGGCCCTTTCCGCGCTGTCGATGAGCTCCTTGTAGGTGAGGACCTCGACCCGGTTCAGGTGTGACGTGTGAACGCGCAGGGCCTCATTGATGTCCTTCTCGGCGACTTCCGGCTGACCCAGGGGATGCCCGATGAGGACGATCGCGCTCGCGCGACGGGTGTCGATGCCGAACTCCCTGGATATGCGCTCGCGATGCTCATCCAAGCCGACGAGGTAGTTGATGGCTTGACCCACCGCGTCGTTCACCGCCCTCATGGGCACCCAGGAGCCCCGGTGCTCCTTGACGAGCTTCACCGCCGCGGATTGCTTCAGCTCGACTATCCGCAGCGAGCCGTCGCCGCGGATCAGCGGGATGTCGACCTCGTCCCCCGGTACCAGCCTTCGCTGCTGTGCCTCACCGATGAAGCGTCCGCCGAACACCCAGTACATCCCCTTCAGCGCGCGCTGCAAGGCGTGTTCGGAAGCAGTCGTGTCCTCGGCCACCCTGCGCAGCTCGCGCAGACGGTCGGCTCGGCGCTGGAGTTCTGCCGCCCGCAGCACCGTCCGTCCGTCTTCGTCCGCCGCGAGGACGGAGAGGGCCTCGGGAGACGACATGATGCGGTGGGCGGCCGCCGCCGGATCCGTCACCTCGACCCGGTTCCTCAGGACGCGCTCCGTCCACAGCGCACGCTCGGCGATCCCGCGGGGGATGTGGTAGCGCGCCGGATCCTCCGCGGGGGCCTGCATGTACCCGGCGTCCCGGCCCAGCGTGCGCACGTGCTCCACCACCTCTGCAGCGTCGGCTTGCGGGTGGCCGGCCAGATACTTCTCGGCTTCCGTGCACCAAAACTCGTTGGTCCTGACCACGGTCCGCGCGATGGAACCCAGCCCCGACGGGTCGCGCGGACCCTGCTGCGGGTGGTGCAGCCGGTACTTCTCCTCGTAATCGGGCCTGAGGAGCCGCCCTTGCGTGTAGTAGAGGGCGTCTTGCAGGGACCTCACGGCCTCCCATTCGTCGGCTTTCGCCGCCGCGTCCCGCGCCCGGGCCAGGAGTTCCGTCAGCCGCTTTCCTCCCTTGCGCTTTCCGTCGGTGCCGGACCGTACGTGACCCAGGGCGGCCGCGACGGCACTCTTCACGGTCTGCGCCGTCGCGGCGGAGAGGATCTGGCCGAGGTGGAGTTCGAGAGCCATGTCGGATCGTGGGGACATGAGCGGAAGTCTGGCCCATGGGTCTGACAGGGCATCCGCCGCGCAGGTCCTCCCACGGCATCCGGGGCCGGTCGAGGGGCCGCGGCGCTCACCCGAGGAACGACAGCCGGACCTGGCGCTGGGGGTTGTCCCGGTTGGTGTCGACCAGGACCACCGACTGCCAGGTGCCCAGGGCCAGTGCGCCGCCGAGCACCGGGAGCGTCAGGTGCGGGGGCACGAACGCGGGCAGTACGTGGTCGCGGCCGTGCCCGGGCGAGCCGTGGCGGTGCCGCCAGCGGTCGTCCGCGGGCAGCAGCGTGCGCAGGGCCTCCAGCAGGTCCTCGTCGCTGCCCGCGCCCGTCTCGATGACGGCCAGGCCCGCCGTGGCGTGCGGGGTGAACACGTTGAGCAGCCCGTCCCGGCCGCGGGCGGCCGTCCGCAGGAACTCGGCACACGCGGCGGTCAGGTCGTGGACGGTCTCCGACGCACCGGTGACGACGTCGATGGTCCGGCTGGTGAAGGTCTCTGCCATGCGTCCATCGTCCGCGGCGGCCCGCGCCGGCCCGCGAGGCGCGCCGGGGGCGCGCCGACCGGCGTGCGGCCGATCCGCTGAAAACAGGCCGCGGCACGCATCCTCCGGCGCCCGCCCGGGCAGCCAGCCACCGTGGCCCGTCCCGCCCCCCGTCCGCGCAGCCGACGCCCGGCGCCCGCCGTGGCACCCGTGCCCCTCCGCCCGCCGTCCGCCCGGCACGCGCTCGTCGCCGGGTCCGTCGGCAACTTCGTGGAGTGGTACGAGTTCGGGGTCTACGGATCCCTCGCCACCGTCATCGCCGCCCGCTTCTTCACCCCCGAGGGCGCGGACCGGGCCGAGGCGCTCATCGCGGCCTACGCCGCCTTCGCCCTCGCCTTCTTCTTCCGCCCGCTCGGCGCCCTCGTCTTCGGGAGGCTCGCGGACCGGGCGGGCCGCCGGCCCGCGCTCGTCCTCGCCGTCTCCCTGATGACCGGCGCCACCGCGCTGATCGGCGTCCTGCCCGCCTCCTCCACCGCCGGCGCCCTCGCACCCTGGCTG
Organism: Streptomyces sp. NPDC048349; assembly: GCF_040651925.1. Lineage (NCBI taxonomy): Bacteria > Bacillati > Actinomycetota > Actinomycetes > Kitasatosporales > Streptomycetaceae > Streptomyces > Streptomyces sp. NPDC048349. The sequence goes on from NZ_JBEZLA010000032.1 coordinate 76,690, forward strand.
CTGACCCTGTTGCGCTGCGTCCAAGGACTGTCCGCCGGGGGCGAGTTCGGCGGCGCCGTAAGCCTGCTGACCGAGACCGCACCGCCCGGCCGACGGGGCCTCCACGGCGCCTGGCAGTCGTTCACCGTCGCCCTCGGGCTCCTCGCGGGCGCGGGCGTCGCCGCCGGACTGGCGACCCTGCTCTCCGAGAACGCCCTGTACGCGTGGGGCTGGCGCCTCCCCTTCCTGCTCGCCCTGCCGCTCGGCGCCGTGGCGCTGTGGCTGCGGTTGCGGCTGCCCGAGAGCGCGCCGCCCGGCACCGGTGCTGCCGCCGCCGTCGCTCCGGAAACCGCGGGAGCCGAGGCCCGGGCCGAGGCCCCCGACACCCCCGGCCGGCCGTCCGGCACGGCGCGGGCCGTCGTGCTCGGCGTCGGCCGGATCATGGGGTGGTCCGCGGCCGGCTACAGCTTCCTCGTCGTCCTGCCCTCCTACCTCCAGGCCACCCTCGGCAGCAGCTTCCAACAGGCCCTGGCCGCCGGCTTCGTCGCCAACCTCGGATTCGCCGCCGCGATCCTGCCGGCCGGGGCGCTCAGCGACCGGATGGGCCGGCGCGCCGTCATGCTCGCCGGCAGCATCCTCGTCGTCCTGACCGCCGTACCGCTCCTGCACCTCCTGCGCGACCCCGGTACCTCCGTCACCGCGAAGGCGGCACTGCTGGCGGCGGCCGGGGCGATGATCGGCCTGCTGGCCGGCCCGGGCCCCGCCCTGCTCGCGGAGATGTTCCCGACCCGCGTGCGCAGCACCGGCCTGGGCCTGGCCTACGCGCTCTCCAACGCCGTCTTCTCCGGATGCGCGGGCCTGACCATCACCGCACTCGTACGACACACCGGCAACCCGGACATCCCGGCCCTCTACGCGTCGGCGGCCTGCGCGCTGGCCGTACCCGCCCTGCTCACCCTGCGCCCCGACGACCACCTGAGGCCCCTGCGATGACCCGGCACGCCCCACCGCCCGTACCGGAGTCGGCGCAGACCACCGTCATCGGCCTGATGTCCGGCACCTCCTGCGACGCCGTCGACGCCGCGGCCGCCCGCATCACGCGCAGCGGCCCCGACCTGTACCTCACCCCGCTCGGCATGGTCAGCGAGCCGTACGACGACCAGCTGCGCCACGCGCTCGCCGCGGCGCTCCCGCCCGGCCCCACCGACCTCGCCGACGTGTGCCGACTCGACACCCGCATCGGGCAGTCCTTCGCCCGTCTCGCCGTCCGGGCGGACCGCGAACTCTGCGCGGGCGGGGCCCAACTGATCGCCTCCCACGGCCAGACCGTCTTCCACTGGTCCGACGGCGGCCGCGTGCACGGCACCCTGCAACTCGGCGAACCCGCCTGGATCGCCGAGGCCACCGGACTCCCGGTCGTCTCCGGCTTCCGGACCCGGGACGTCGCCGCGGGCGGGCAGGGCGCACCCCTGGTCGGTCTGGTCGACCTGATGCTGCTGCGCGGACACCCCGGCGTACCGGCCGCGCTGAACGTCGGCGGCATCGCCAACGCCACCGTTCTCACCGCCGACGGCACCCCGGCGGCCTTCGACTCGGGCCCCGGCAACGCCCTTCTCGACGCCGCCGCCCGCCACTTCACCGCCGGGCGGCTGGACCGCGACACCGACGGCCTCCTGGCCGCCCGCGGTACCGTCCACGGGCCGCTGCTGGACCGGCTCCTCGCCGAGCCGTACTACGCGCTGCCCGCGCCCAAGACCACCGGCCGCGAGCTGTTCCACTCCGGTTACCTGCGCACGGCCCTGGACGCGGTCGGCCCGCTCCGCGCCCCCGACGTCCTGGCCACCCTCACCCGGCTCACCGCCCGCACCGTCGCCGACGCGCTCCGCCCGTTCGGGGTCACGGAGGTGCTGGCCTCCGGCGGCGGCACCCGCAACCCCGTCCTCATGGCGGAACTGCGGCGGGAACTCGGTGCCGCGGTACGGCTGCGCACCTCCGACGCGCTGGGACTGCCCAGCGCCGCCAAGGAGGCGTACGCCTTCGCCGTGCTGGGCTACCTCACCCTGCACGGCCTGCCGGGCACGCTGCCGCAGTGCACGGGAGCGGCCGGCCCCCGGGTCCTCGGCAGCCTCACCCCGGGCCGTGTGCCGCTCCGGCTGCCCACGCCCCTCGCGCAGGCTCCCCGCATCCTGACGGTCACCCCGCCACCGGCCGGCTCTCCGCCAGCGGGGCCCTGGACGTGACCGTCAGGCCGGCGATCAGCGCCGCCAGCAGCATGCCGCCGACCGCCCACCAGAGGGTGTCGGCGTAGCCCCGCAGCAGCTCCTCGGTCTGGTCGTCCTGCGCGGCACGGGACAGGCGGGCGGTGATGATGCCGGTGAGCAGCGCCGCGCCGATCGCCTCGCCCACCTGCTGGGCCGTCAGGACGGCGGCCGATGCCGCGCCGGAGTGCTGTGCGGGGATGCCGGCGGTCGCGGTGGCGAAGACCGGCGTGAAGGCCAGGCCGGTGCCGAGCCCGGCGAGGAGCAGACCGGGCAGCACGTGGCTCACGTACGGGCCCCCGGACTCGAGGCCGGCGAGGAGCAGCAGCCCGAGCGCCGTAATGACCAGGCCCGACACGATCAGCACGCGGGGCGCGACGCGGGGCAGCAGGCGCGCGGACACCTGGGTGGAGCCGATGACGGCCGCGGCGGCCATGGGCAGGACCAGCACGCCGGTCATGAGCGGGGAGTGGCCGAGGAAGTGCTGCAAGGAGAAGGACAGGGCGGGGAGCAGGGGGAGCAGGCCGACGCCGGCGAGGACCACGACGAGGACGGAGCCGAGGCGCTCGCGGTCTTCGAGCACGTACGGCGCGAGCAGCGGGCCGGACGCCCGTGTCTGCCACCACAGGAATGCCGCGAGCAGGACGACGCCCGCCGTGAGCAGCGCCAGGGTCAGGGGGTGCGTCCAGCCGTTCGGTGTGGCCGTGCTCAGGCCGTGGACGAGGGCGGCGAGTCCCGCGCAGCCGAGCAGCACGCCGAGCCCGTCGAAGCGGGCGCCGGTGCGGCCCGGTCGATCGGACAGCAGGGTGACGGCTCCGACCAGCGCGATCACGGCGAGGGCGACGCACGCGTACAGGGACAGGCGCCAGTTCAGCGCTTCGACGAAGAGGCTGCCGAAGAGCAGCCCGAGCGCCGTGCCGCCGGCTGCGATCGCGGCGTAGACGCCGAAGGCCCGGGCCCGTTCCCTGCGGTCGGTGAAGCCGGTGGCCACCAGGGACAGCAGGGAGGGCGTCAGCAGCGCGGCGAAGGCGCCCTGCAGGGCCCGGGCGGCGATGAGCATGCCCGAGTCGACGGCCGAGCCGCCGAACGCGGAGGCCGCCGCGAAGCCGACCAGGCCGATGACCACGGTCCGCTTGGCCCCCGCGAGGTCGGCGATGTGCCCGCCGAGGAGCAGCAGACCGCCGAAGGCGAGCACGTAGGCGTTGATCGCGGGGTTCAGGCCGTCGGAGCCGAGGCCGAGATCGGCCTGGACGGACGGCATCCCCATGCTGAAGGAGGTCGCGTCGAGCAGGACCAGCAACTGCGTCAGGGCGATCACGGCCAGTCCCCACCAGCGCCCGGGGTGCGGGGAGGCGGGGTCCGGGAAGGCGGCCGGGGACGGGGGCGGCCCGAAGCCCTGCGGCGCGGAGCCGAAGTGCGCCGGGCCTGCGGGTGCGTACGCGGGCGGCGGGGGCACGGGCACGGGCACGGGCCGGGGCGCGGGGAGGCGGGGGTCCGGCTGCGCGGCGGGGGCGTCGGCGGGGGCGTCGGCAGGCGACGGGGGAGCGTAGTCGAGCACATGCGCGGCCCGGCGCCCGAGTTGGGCCAGTACGGCACCGGGCAGCCACTCGCCGGCCCGGTCCTGCGCCGTGCGCGCGGCCACCTGCCGCGGGGTGGGCCGCTGGGCCGGGTCCTTGTCCAGGCAGGCCCGTACGAGGTCCACCAGCGTCTGCGGTACACCCGTCAGGTCCGGCTCCTCCTCGGCGACCCGGAAGAGGTGGGCGTTCAGACCGCTGTCCGCAGCGCCGAACAGGAGCCGTCCGGTGGCGGCGTACACCAGAACGGCGCCCAGGCAGAACACGTCGCTGGCCGGGGTGAGTTCGAGGCCGCGGACCTGCTCCGGCGACATGAAGCCGGGGGAGCCGATCAGCATGCCGGTGCGGGTGTGCAGGCTGTCCCCGGTGAGGCTGTCCATCGCCCGGGCGATGCCGAAGTCGATGACGCGCGGGCCGTCGACGGTGACCAGGACGTTGGACGGCTTCAGGTCGCGGTGGATCAGGCCCGCCTCGTGCACGGCCTGCAGGGCGAAGGCGAGCCGGTTCGCGAGGGTGCGCACCGAGTGCTCGGGCAACGGCCCGAAGTCGCGGGCGACGACGGTGGTCAGATCGGGCCCCGGGATGTACTGGGTCGCCACCCAGGGCACGGCGGCCTCGGGGTCGGCGTCGAGCACGGCCGCGGTCCAACTGCCGCCCACCCGCCGGGCAGCGGCCACTTCACGGGCGAAGCGCCTGCGGAACTCGGGGTGTCCGGCGTGCTCGGCCTGCACCACCTTGACGGCAACGGTGCGTCCGCCCTCGGAACGGCCCAGATAGACCAGGCCCATCCCGCCCGCGCCCAGCCGGGCGATCAGGCGGTACGGGCCGATGCGGGTCGGGTCAGATGCGGTCAACTGGTCCACAGGAGCAAGGTAGTCCACGGCCGACCGGCCGGCGAACGACCGGGGCGACGCCGGTGCGGCTCACCGTGCACCCGGTCCAGGCCGAGGCTACCGGTCCTTCCGCGCGGCCGGGGAACCGGCGCCGCGCGGCTCCCGGCTCGGCGACTCCCGCGTCTCGGTGCCCGGGCCCGGCGCCGAGGACGCCCGGTGCACGCCCCGGCCCGGTGCACGCCCCGGCCCGGGTTCACGCACGGGAGCCCCGGTCACCCGGTCACGGTGTCGCCGTGGCGATGGGCCACCCGCCATGCGCCGTCCTCGCGGCGGTACACCTGGGTGGCCCGCAGCGTGTACGTGCGCGGCTGTCCGTCGACCGAGGCGGAGGTGTGCTCGAGGCCGGCCGTGAAGGCCATGTCCCCCACGACGTCGTACGCCTGCAGTTCGAAGGCGTAGGAGGTGCAGTCGGAGAAGCTCTCCCCGAGCGCGGTGAAGAGTGCGTCGAGCTCGCGCCTTCCGTGGGCGTTGCGCCACGCGCCGAGGACGCTCACGGGTTCGTTGCGTGACCACAGTGCCCGGCGCGGGGCCGCGTCGCCGTTGTGCAGGGCGAGCTCGGCCTCGTACAGGTCGGTCCGGACCCACGTCAGGAAATCGTCGCGGTCGCTCATGAGGCCATCATGCACCCGCCCGGACCCCGGCGGTCCGTCAGCCGCCGGAGTCCGCGGGGTGTCGTCAGGCGCCCACGTAGGCCGCGAGGTGCTCGCCGGTGAGGGTGGGGCGGGTGGCGACGAGGTCGGCGGGGGTGCCCTCGAAGACGACCAGGCCGCCGTCGTGCCCCGCCCCCGGGCCGAGGTCGATGATCCAGTCGGCGTGCGCCATGACCGCCTGGTGGTGCTCGATGACGATGACCGACTTGCCGGAGTCGACGAGCCGGTCGAGCAGGCCGAGCAGGTGCTCGACGTCGGCGAGGTGGAGTCCGGTGGTCGGCTCGTCGAGGACGTAGATCCCGCCCTTCTCCGACATGTGGGTGGCCAGCTTGAGCCGCTGCCGCTCGCCGCCGGACAGCGTGGTCAGCGGCTGGCCGAGGCTGAGGTAGCCCAGGCCGACGTCGGCGAGCCGGTCGAGGATCTTGTGCGCGGCCGGGGTGTGCGCTGCGCCGGAGCCGAAGAACTCCTCGGCCTCGGTCACCGACATCTCCAGCACCTCGCTGATGTCGCGGCCGCCCAGGCGGTACTCCAGCACCGAGGCGTCGAACCGCTTCCCCTCGCAGTCCTCGCAGGTGGTGGCGACGTTCTGCATGATCGCCAGATCGGTGTAGACGACCCCGGCGCCGTTGCAGGTCGGGCAGGCCCCCTCGGAGTTGGCGCTGAACAGCGCCGGCTTCACGCCGTTGGCCTTGGCGAACGCCTTGCGGATCGGGTCGAGCAGCCCGGTGTAGGTGGCCGGATTGCTGCGCCGGGAGCCGCGGATCGGGCTCTGGTCGACCGACACCACGCCCTCGCCGGCAGCCCCCGACCGGTGGGGGAGCGAGCCGTGCACGAGCGAGCTCTTGCCGGAGCCCGCGACCCCGGTGATGACGGTCAGCACCCCGAGGGGGATGTCGACGTCCACGTCGCGCAGGTTGTTCGCCGTCGCGCCGCGGATCTCCAGCGCGCCGCTGGGCTTGCGCACCGTTTCCTTGAGGGAGGACCGGTCGTCGAAGTGTCGTCCGGTGGTGGTCCCGCTGGCCCGCAGGCCCTCGACGGTGCCCTGGAAGCAGACGGATCCGCCCGCCGTTCCGGCGCCGGGGCCGAGGTCGACGACGTGGTCGGCGATCGCGATCGTCTCCGGCTTGTGCTCCACGACCAGCACCGTGTTGCCCTTGTTCCGCAGCCGCAGCAGCAGGTCGTTCATCCGCTGGATGTCGTGGGGGTGCAGGCCGATGGTGGGTTCGTCGAAGACGTAGGTGATGTCGGTGAGCGGCGAGCCGAGGTGGCGGATCATCTTGACGCGCTGCGCCTCTCCCCCCGACAGCGTGCCCGCGGGCCGCTCCAGCGAGAGATAGCCGAGGCCGATCTCCACGAACGAGTCGAGGGTCTGCCGCAGCGCGGTGAGCAGTGGCGCGACCGTCGGCTCGTCGAGGTGGCGGACCCATGCGGCGAGGTCGCGGATCTCCATCGCGCAGGCGTCGGCGATGCTGATCTCCTTGATCTTCGACGAGCGGGCGCCCTCGCTGAGCCGGGTGCCGTTGCACTCGGGGCAGGTGGTGAAGGTGACGGCCCGCTCCACGAAGGCCCTGATGTGCGGCTGCATCGCCTCCTTGTCCTTGGACAGGAACGACTTCTGGATCTTGGGGATCAGTCCCTCGTAGGTGAGGTTGACGCCGTTGACCTTCACTTTGGTCGGCGCGCCGTAGAGGAAGTCCTGCATTTCCTGCTTGGTGAACCTGCGGATCGGCTTGTCCGGGTCGAGGAACCCGGACTGGGCGTAGAGCCCCACCGTCCACTGGCTGTCCGACTTCCAGCCGGGGATGGTGAACGCGCCTTCGGCGAGGGACTTGGAGTCGTCGTAGAGCTGGGTGAGGTCGATGTCGGAGACCTTGCCCCGGCCCTCGCAGTGCGTGCACATGCCGCCGGTGCGTTCGTAGGTCGCCCGGACCGCCTTCTTGTTCCCCTTCTCCACGGTGATCGCACCGCTCGCCCGGACCGAGGCGGTGTTGAAGGAGTAGGCGCTGGGCGGGCCGATGTGCGGCGTGCCGAGCCGGCTGAAGAGGATGCGCAGCATCGCGTTGGCGTCGGTGGCGGTGCCGACGGTGGAACGGGGGTCGGCCCCCATCCGCTGCTGGTCGACGCTGATCACGGTCGTCAGTCCGTCCAGCACGTCGACCTCGGGCCGTGCGAGCGTCGGCATGAAGCCCTGCACGAAGGCGCTGTAGGTCTCGTTGATCAGCCGCTGCGACTCCGCGGCGATCGTGTCGAACACCAGCGAGCTCTTGCCCGAACCCGAGACGCCGGTGAACACCGTCAGCCGGCGCTTGGGGATCTCGATGCTGACGTCCTTGAGGTTGTTCTCGCGCGCCCCGTGCACGCGGATCAGATCGTGGCTGTCGGCATCGTGCGGCGCAGGCGACTGCGTGTCCGTCCTCGTGACCTTGCTCATCGTGTCTCCATCTGTCGGGCGGGGGCCGCTCGCGCGGCCCCCGTCGGTGTCGCCTGGCTCGATCCGACCGGGTTCGAGCAGCACGTCCGGTTCTACTTCGTCGGCGCGATCATGGCAATGAAGGGGCGGTGGGCGGCTAGGGGGTGTCTGACGGAGGTCCGTGGTGAAGGAGCGGTGTCCGGTGCGTGCTCTCGGCGTGCCGGCCGGATGCCCCCGTACTGGACGTACT